>CAURKE010000001.1:0-27750 GCA_963525055.1 uncultured Campylobacter sp.
TAACAAATCTCTCGAAAAAGCCGTTTAACTACTGCAAAATCGGCCTTAGCTTTTATAAAAACTCGGGCAATACGCTGCGCCGATACGCAAACGAGCTAAAACCGTTTTTGAGAGAAAATATCGTGCTAAAAGATACGCTGGACGTAAATGCGACGCGCGAGATCACGCACGCGGTAAATAACTTTCGCGCGCAGGACTACAACGTCACGACAAGCTCGGAGTGTTTTTGATGGAAGGGTATTTTAACGTATTTCACTTCATCGCGCTTGCGGTTTTGGCGCTGTTATCGGTGCTTTTTGCGCTGCTATCGCGCGGCGAAAAAAACCCGAAATTTTTTAAAATTTACGTCGCGATAAATGTCGTAGCGACGCTGATGCTTGGATATTTTTTCATGACGATCGTGGATAAATACACCAAAAAGGCCGTGCTCATGGAATTTTCCGGACACCGCGTGCTAAGAAACGAAACCATCGTGTTTAAGGGCTCACTGCGAAATACGGGCGAGTTTAGCATCGCAAACTGCGATCTGACCGTCAAACTCATCAACAACCCCGTGAGCAAGGAGACGATCGCCGGCTCTATCTTTAAGCCTAGCGGATTGTCGTTATTTTCGCGCGGCGACGAACGCTCAAACGTTGCGGAGATCACCGCTAGCGTCGCTAAAAATATCGCGCCTAAACAGATACGAAATTTTAGCGTTTCGATGCCCTATCCGTCGTACTTTGCTAATACCCAAACGATAACGAAGCTGGAGTGTAGGTAGGGCGCGTGTAAATTTGCCCGAATGCTCTACTTTTTATCAAAAAATATAAAAAATTTATGCCAGATTCGTCGATATTTTTACCAAGTTTTATAAGAAAATAAGCTTTTGGTTCACTCCTTTGCGAGTCGGTTTTTGGTAGTATGTTTATGAAATTTTTGAGCGGACTTGCCGTAAATTACGATATTTTCAAAATGCCTATACTTTCCTCTTTTACCGAGAATTTGAAATAAAATTCTCGCCGTAAAATACAAAATAAGAATGCATAAAAAGATAAATCCCAGTGCCAGGGCAAACCTCGCCGTCCCTTCCATCAAGCAGCCTAAAATCAAATAAACAAAGATCAGTGCCGCGCAAATCAGCGGCGTGCGCTGGAAATACTCGTATCTAGTGTCGGCGTTTTTTATATCCGAAATTTGGTCTATTCTTATGCTGCATTTTAGTTTTGAGTTTACGAGATATTCGATTTTGTCGTTCTTAAGGCGGATGAGCCTATCGTTAAACCAATGCTCAAATACAATAGGCGAAATCAAAAGTGGGGTGCAAAAAAGAGCTTTTATTATTTTCTCTTCGCTGGTCGGGAAATAAATTAACATCAAAATGATCAACGGCACAGATGCAATGGAAGTTATGAAAGCAAATTCGGGATTGTAATCTTTGATAATTAGCGGCTTCTTATCGTAATCCCTCGCAAATTTTGTATTAAAATTTGGGTAGTTTGAACTATCGTTATTTTTTATTTGCTGGCCTACCGTCAATTTTGCCCCTTTGAAATTCTAATTTATCATTGTCTGTTTTTGGAATTTTACTATTTTTATTTGGTTCAACGAATCTTAATACTTCTTATTTTTGTATTATGTTTCGTTTAGCCTAAATAAAAACGATAGGATAACCTATCGTTTTTTACGTTTTAATTAAAAATTATAGTGGAAATTCATCATAAACGATCTCTCGTCGCCTAGCCTCGAGCTTGAGCGCCAGTACTTTTTATCAAAGAGATTGTTTATCGCTAGCGTCATTTGCGCATGCTCGGTGAAGCTATATCCCGCACTCACGTCCACTCTGGCAAAGCCAGGCAAGTGTTGTTCTTGGATTCTACCGCCGCTAGTAGAGTAGGAGTAGCGTTTGGAGTAGCCGGTAACGCCACTTTCTACGTACCATTTGTCGGCGTTTACGTAGCGTAAAAAGACATTGCCCTGCCAGCGTGTGGTTTCATTTAGATTAAGCCCTTCGTTTAGCGGGTTTGAGTTGTCTTTAGTAACCTTAGCGTTCGTGTAGCCAAGCGAGCTGCGCAGGTATAAATTCTCGTAAATTTGCCCTAGCACGTTTAGCTCGATACCGCGGCTACGCTCTTTGCCGCGAACTGCCCAAGTATATGGGTCGTTTGTAGGGTCTGGCTGATAGCGGATATTTTTATGTTCGATCTGAAAGACCGCGATGTTTGAGCTAAATTTATTATCCGCCCAAGTGCTTTTTAGTCCGATTTCGTACTGGACGTTGTTTTGCGGTTTTAGATCCAATTTTGACGTATCTTCGGTGCTGATACCGATGTTGCCCCTACCGCCGTACGGCGCAAAGCTCTGCGAATACGAGACGTAGGCGGTGTGATCAGTCGCAAAGTCCCATAAAAAGCCGACCCTTGGGCTAAACGAGTCGCCCGTGTAGCTGTTTGTTTGGCCTCTTATATTTCTGGTTTTAAATTTATAAAAATCAAACCTACCGCCGAGCATCAACCTATACGTATCGTCAAGGCTGATGAGATCCTCGAAAAACACGCCGTGATTGATCGCGCGGTGTTTGTTATCGGTCGTGAGCGGGACGTTCCTGTTTGACGCCCAACTGCCCCTAGATGCGTACGGGTCGATATCTTGCATATGGGTTCTGCTATACCAGAGCCTTGGATGGCGAGTTTCGACGCTGTTATCGTAGCCGACTGCGATATTGTGCTTAAATCTCTCGAAATTTAGCTCCTTAGTAAGCGTAAAGGCGTTTGAGATAGTTTCGTTATCCGTCTCTTGCTTTGCGTAGTTTTGCCTTAGTCTATTGCCGCCAACGATACTGCCCGCAAAAAAGTGATCGAAATTTTGGCTAGCTTTTCTGTATCCGAAAACCCATTTTAGATTTAGCTCTTTAGCTAGCTCGGCATTTAACTCCGTGCGCAAAAAGTGCAGTCTATCCTCCACGAAGTCACCCTCGTGAGAAAAGCCCTTTTTGTAGTCGATGCCTAGCTTATCGTAGACGGCTTTGGTCGGAGTTCTATCGGGTACTCGCCAGGCGTTGTCATACGTATACTGCGCCTCAAAGCTTACGTCGCCGCCTTGGTTGGTTACGATGACGCTAGGGCTTATCATAAAATTTTTATATTTTATGCCTTCGCGCCACGATTTGCCACGCTCGCCGTCGGTAGTTAGGCGTACGGCCAGTTGATTATTTACCGCGTGGTTTACATCTGCGCCAAGCCCCCATCTGCTCCAGCTGCCGTATCTGCCGGAAACCTTATAAACAGGGGTAAAATTTGCCTTTTTGCTTACTAAATTTACGACCGCACCGCCGTCGCTCCTGCCGTATAGGATGGATGCGGGCCCTTTTAAAATCTCGACGCGTTCGACGTTTGCGGTGCTACGCCTGATCTGGCCAGAGTCTCTCACGCCATCTCTATATATGTCCCCGCCGTCTACGCTAAAGCCTCTTATTTTTATACTCTCGCCGCGCATGTCGTAGCCTGCATCTATGCCGGCGTTTCCTTCTAGGATGCTAGAAAGATCGTTCGTGCCGTAGTTGCGATTTTTTTGGATATCGATAGTTTCGATGGTTTGAGGCGTTTGCTTGTTACTAAGTCCGTTTCTGTTTACTTCCGCGCTATCGTAGGTTATATAGCCTTTAAGGTTATCTTGCTCGGAAATGCCTTCAACTTCGACGCTTGGAAGCATCACCGAGTAGCCGTCCATCTTTGTTTCTGCGACGGCAAAAGTAGCCAAAACAGCGACTGAAGCAAAAATGCTAAGTCTCATTATTCTCCCTTGATTTTAAAATAAAAACAAGAGTATATATCAATAATGCTTAAATAATTATTTATAAATCATTTTATCATATACTAGCCATTGCGTATAGCGTGTTTTTATCGCTTGAGCAGAGGTTAATTTTTAAAATCTTAAAAAAATACATTTTAAATTTGTGATCTTAAAACTTAACGATACTATTCTTATTTTTTAATGTTCGTGATATTTGCGAGAGAACAATGATTCTTTGTTTGCGATTTTTTATAAAAACGTGCTAGAGTTGCAAATGGCTTAATTTTTTGCTACATAAATTTTAAATTTGCTACAAACTTTAAGCTATATTTATGAAAGGAGATTACGATATAAAATCGTAGAAAACCCGTATTTTAGAGCTTTATGGTGTCACGGGGGAGACTTGAACTCCCGACCTCCGGCTTATGAGGAGTTATTTCAAATCCTCGCAAAGTACTGATACTACGCTATTTTAAGTCTTTTTGACTTTAAAGCATCGGCAAGGTGTTCCACTTTTGTTACACCGCCTTATGACGCATATTAAAAATCGCAACGGAACATACTACTATAGAAGCGTTCTGCCTCTTAGCACGAGGAAAATCTTCGGCGTTCAAAGAGAAATTTGCTTTACGCTAAGCACAAACTCCATACTAAAAGCTAAAAAATCTGCTAGAATTTATGATAGATACATTTATCTAATAACCAAGGCGGTGGACATGAAGTTAGACGGCAAGATAATCGACTCTCTAGTGGATAGCTTCATACAGGCAAAGGTCGATAAAAGTATAAAAGAGCACTCTTTATACGATAAAAAGATAGACGTTGACTTTGCCGATGCTCTAAATAGGCATTTTAAAGAAGCCTTGCAAGATAATCAAATGCCCAAACTTCTAGAGCCTAGCGTGGAAATTTTAGAAAAAGATATCGGCCCGATCGGTGATGAGGATAGGGCTACGGTAACTCGCGCTTTGCTTGAGAAAAATATCCTTTCGCTAAACTACCTCATAGCAAAACTTGAGAAAAACGCAAACCTTACGGCCAAAAGATTAAAATTTTTAAGCGAGCAAGATAGTAGCCGTAAATTTGAAAGTAAAGAAATACGAAGCTTTCAAGACGATATCGGCGTTCTTGACGAAATCGGCGGATTGCCGCTTAATAGGCAAGGGGTTAAAGAGCTTATAGATACTTTCGCTCACGCTATGGTCATAGCTGCCCAAAAAGAACACGGACTAAATACGGAGCTAGGGCTAGTAAAAACTAAAGCCGATGAAAGAGAAACAAAAGATATTATGCTCGGTAAAAAGCAAAATATCGTTCAATCTATATGCGCAGGCAAAGAAACTTTTGGCGCAGGAACTCTAGGTAATAATATCGTAGAACGATACGAGATAGTCCCGCTTGCTAGCCAAATACCAACCGGGTCGCAAAACAATATAATATTGCGCGTTGCATTCGATACCTTCATACAAAACACGAGTAAAAACGAAAAATGGTCTAAAAGCACGTTCGAGCTAGTAAATAGCGTTAAAAATTTGCTCTTTAAATTCTTCGGCGAGGAAAGGAGCATGTCTCTTATATCAAGAGATGATTTATTAAAATTTCGCGATATTTTATTTAAAGTGCCAACTAAGCTAAATCAAAAAAACAAGTATAAGGGTAAAAATTTAGAGCAGATACTGCATCTGGGTAAAAACGATAGCAAGCTGTCGGAAGTAACCGTGCAAAAATATATGATAAGGGTGGCTCAATTTTTTAATTACAGTTACGATAGCGGCTATATAGGTAAAAGTATTACGAATAATATTAACGTAAAAATAGAAATAGACCCTACGGATCGCAAGATATTACCTTACAGCAAAGAGGAAGCGCAAACTATCTTTAAGATAGTTCAAGATTTTAAAAATGCCAATAGATCTCCAAGCAAGCGAATAAACGCTAATGATCTTTATTATATTACGATGATAGCAGCATATAGCGGGATGAGGATAAACGAAATAACTCAGCTAAGATACAAAGACATAGTAAAGCGTAACGGAATACTTTGCTTTAATATAAACAGAGAAGAGGGTAAAACCACTAAAAATACTAATTCTATAAGGGTGGTGCCTATTCATTTCAAGCTGCTTGAGCTTGGCTTAATAGAATTTATCGATACTAGAAAAAACGGCAAGACTATATTTAGCGTAAATAATAAAATCTTTTCTGAAATTTTTAGAAACCAAATTCAGCGCAAACGTATTTGTAAGGATAAAGAAAAAACTTTTTATTCGTTTAGGCACTATTTTATAGATTACTTAGTGCAGCGAGAGGTTGAGACAAACGTTATAGCCCAAATAGTAGGTCATGAAAAGCAGTACAAAATTTTACTTAACACTTACGCTAAGCCGATCAACCCAGATATATTAAAAGCTAAGATTGAAATGGTTGAGTATGGGGTTAAAAATGACCCACATACCTAAAAAGATAAAATTTCTCAGAAACTATAAAGTATATAGTATAGATATATTTAAAAACGAAGAAAAAGATTTGGCCAGAAAGTACCTAAATAAATCCGCCATAGAGGGCAAAATAATCAAGATAAGCAATGAGAAATTTTATAAAAGAGCGCAAAAAGATAGAAACAAACCTATCCCTAAAATAGTAAATCGCCCTAAAGACAAAGAAGCTTTAAGAAAAAACGAACTTTGCACGTATAAGTATCCGCTGTTTAAATACCGTTTTTGGAGCAATCCTGGCGGCTCTATACCCTTAACCAACTATATAGCTGCGCTAATAGATAATGATTCGCCTATGAATTTGGTCTACTTGCGCAAACTTTTCGGCGATGCTAAGGTGTTTGAAGTATATCTTAACGAATTTTATCAAAAAGGCGAAAGACTGCCTTTGGTGGAGGATTTTTTAGGAATATGAGCGAAAATTTATATCCTAGAGTAGTCGCACTACTTGAATATATCGCTGGCGGCAATGAGCTAAACGGCTTTGTTCTGGTCGGAGGTATGGCTATAACGCTTTATGAGCTTCATAGGCAGCCTCAAGACTTATATTTTTTTGTAAATGAAGAAGAGCTAAGTACTCAGTCGTTATCAAAAATAGAAGCTTTAATCTCAAAGTTAAAAAATGCATACGAGATTAAATTCGTCAAAGGAGACAAAGCGCGGGTATTTTATAAATTTGACGGCGTGAGCGTTAAATTTATAGCTTATCCGATTGAGATTTTAAGCGATGCTAGGAAATACAAAAATATAAATGTAGCCTCAATCAAAAAACTAGCCTACATCAAACTAGATGCTATACTAAGGCATCGCCGCAAGGCAAGAGATTTTTACGATTTAAAATACCTTATGTTAAAATTTAACCTAAAACTAGAAGATATTTTAGACGTCTGTTGCTATCACGTAAAACTTATGGGTATTGCGGAAAACGCTATGGCGCACTTGCTTTTAAAGCATAGGCTAATAGATAAAGAAGGCATAATAGAAGCTAAATTTGATACCGATATAAAGACTATTCGCGAGTTTTTAAAAAACGAAGTAAAAAGACTAAGCGAAGAAAGAGCGGAAATATTTAACTTTTCTATCAACGAAATAAAGGCTAATATAAACAAAAAATACGGACTAAACAGAAACTCTTTGCTTATGGAGCTTTATTTGATAAAAATGGAGCAAAAATTATACAAAATCGACCTTTTAAAGGCCAAGGCTGACTTGGGTTACGAAAATTTTAACAAATGCGACATATTTTACTATGCTTTGAGCGATACTAAATTTCTAGATTATCTGCTGTTTCATACCTCAAGTACCCCAAAAGACCTTAAGAAAAAAGCTCGACATTCTAAGGGAGCGTTAGAGCTCGTAGAAAGGCACGAGCTAATAAATGATTGTCTAAATAAAAGCGAGGATGAGATTAAAGAATTTATAAAAAGAAAAAGTATTCAAAATAGCAGATTTATAAAGCTCGTAAAAAAGAAAAGGGAAATTTTAAGTGGCTGAGTATGCGGGCAGAGCGGCATTTTGCCCGACCCAGACTTTGTAAAATTTAAACCAGCTCGTCTTATTTTAAAACCTAAAAACTAGGTTAATTCTCCCGACCCGTTTCCTAACTTACTAAAACCCTTGTTTTACGTTTTTGAATTTTATAAAATTGTGGATAAAGAAAAAAATGTGTGCATACTGATTCCAAAAATAAAATTTTATATAAGATAAAGATGAAAAACAAAAAACGCGAAATCACTAAGAACATAATCAAAAAACTAAGACTAACCGATGCTGAATGGTCGGCTATCGAAAAGAAGCTAAAAGAAACAGGGATGACTTTTTCAAAATTTGCCCTAAGTTCAATGCTGTCCAGGCGAATTAGACTTCCTATCGAAAGGGAGCTTTTAGCTGAGTTAGCTAAACAAGGAAACAACCTAAACCAAGTGGCTGCCAGGTTAAACCGCGACGAAAGTTTAGATAGGGTCGGTCTAAAAATCATAGCCGATGACAACGCCGTCTTGCGTCAAATTTACGAGATGCTGGGCAAGTAATGAAGCCTATCGGTAAAGTTTATCGTTTTTTGGTTTTATACTTTTGCTATGTAAAGAGAGACGTGGGTAACGATGCTAGTTAAATTTCTTCCTACGTATACGGGCGGCGGCCTTGGAAGTATAAACTATTTACTAAACGAAAGAATGGCGGCCGGAACGGCTAAGGTCGTAAAAGGCGACGAGAATTTAACCAGGGCCATTATTAAAGGAATCGACTTTAAGCAAAAAACATGCTTTGGAGTTTTGTCATTTGAGGAGAAGCATGATTTTTTAACCGAAGATCAAAAGCTAAAAATCATAAAAGATTTCGAACGAGCATTGCTCGGGGATTATATGTTAGAGCGGGTAAATGTGCTCTGGGTCGAGCATTCGGACAAGGACGGTCGGTTGGAACTAAATTTCTTGATCCCAAAGATCGACATGTCGACAGGCAAATCATTTAATCCATACTTGGCAAAATTCGACCAACATAGGATTGATTTGATTAAAAGAATGATTAACGACGAATATGGCCTGTCAAGTCCGGATGATCCCGCAAGAGAGCAAACGATATCGGCTAGCAAGAAAAACATAGGACAGTATCAAAATTTAGAAGAACTAGATAAAAAGCTACACGAACTAGTCAAAGAGGGATATATCAAAAATAGAGATCATATGATTGAGCTTCTTAACCAAAGCGGCATAGAAGTAACTAGATCGACAAAGAAAAGCATAACCGTAATGTTACCTAATCAAAAAACAAAAAATCGTCTCAAAGGAGGAATATACGATGCAAATTTCACAGGCGCTCAAGGACTTGGAGAACTCGGCCAAAGCTCAAGCAGAAGAATTAAAGAGTTCCATAATAGAGACACACAAGCAGAGCGCGAAAGAAATAGGCGAAAGCTTGAGGAGCTTGTTAAAAAGCGAGATGAATTCAATAGCCGAAAATTTAGAGCCTCGCTTTCAAGAGATAATATCGAACCAAAGCAAGAACAAAAGATGGATATCGGTACTCATAGCTACGATAGCGCTAATAATCGGAATAGCGGCGGGCTGGACGGCTCAAGGAGCGAGGCAAAATTCGGAAACGGCTTGGTCGGTGCCCAAAGGCTGGAGACACGAACAGCCCAGCGAGGACGGGGCTCAGACGCACTACTACATAGCAATCCCTCGGAGCAAGGAGATCTTCGAGCAAAACGACAAATACTACATACCTATGAGAACGGAGTAGAAGATGACGACGTTAGAAGAAGCATTGCTCGAAGAAAACGAGAGCTTGACGCAGATGATCGAGAGCGAAAGGAGCGAACACGAATCGCAGAAGAAGGCCTTGATCGAAAAATACGAGAAGGAGTTATCGAATTTGCAGCAACAAGCAACCGAGTTAGCGCAGCGTGTCAAGAATTTAACCGACGATTGCAACGATGCCTTATCGAAAGCTTTGCAAAAACAAAAAGATATGTACGACAACTTAATGACGCGCTTAGAAGAAGGATTAAGACTGTCAGAAGAAGAATTGCAAAATTTGAGGGTAAAATACGATGCTTTGCAGATGGACTACGAGAAGTTGAAAAAAGATGTAGAAAATTTATAGAAGAACTCGAGTATGCAAAAATGACTGGCGTACGCCGTACCGTCAAAAATACCGATAAAGAAAATACTATAAAATCAGATACGCCTGGATTAGTCTAGGCGTATCCCGCCAAACCGGCCGCCGCATAAATATACTTTTTGGTTTCTAGGCTCTTGGGGGTTTTTTATGCTTAATTAAATACCATCCGCTAGACTAATTTTATTATCTTGTTATGCACACTTATAAATAAAAAATTAATCGACTGCCCCCCCGAGTTCTTGTGGAGATGCGCCAGTAAGCTTAAATATTTATTAAAATAGCCTACTTAACTCGGCTATTTTAATAAATATGGTCTGGACAAAAGCGTGGGTCAAGGGAGCGGCAAGCTCTCCTTGCGAGCCTCTCGCGGGGCCAAAACGGTAACGTTGCGTGGCCACGTAGAGTATGCTCGCCCTATTAGTAAAAACAAAAAAAGAGCCAATGCGAGAGTTAAGAGAAATTTTATCAAAACATAGGTACAAACTAACCATTTAAATATGATATATTTGATATGGCTTATCATAAATAATAATTGATAAATTACCCCAGTGATTCAACAGTAGTAATATAAAGTTAAATACTATAGCGAATATTTTCTAAATATAATACAAATACGTTATATTTTAAACTCTTGCGTTCAAAGCCCTTTCAATGTTTTCCATTAGCCCTAATTCAAATTCATCATTTATCGCAAAAAGCTTATAAAGCTCAAGCTCCTATGCACTGCTTGGTTCATCGGTTAATCCTAAAAATTTATATTTAAGGCAAAGATAAAAATATATTTTGCCTTAAAATAGATTATAAATCAACACTTTTTTGCCATAGTTAAGCGGTTTTGGAGCAGTCTTGTTTCGCATATTGACCGATTTATGTAGAAATTCTAAATGAGTCTGCTGGGCTTCTAAATAGCCAAATTATCGCTTTTTGATTTGTGTTGGTAGCGCCCCGTAATAGCCCTTAAAAGCCTGGCTGAAGTGCCCAAGGCTTTTATATCCGACGATATTTGCCGCTTCGGATACGTTAATATCTCCGCTTAAAAGTAGCTCTTTGGCGATTTTAAGCCTTTCGTTTTGCAGCGCTGCGTAGATAGTAGTGCCGAAAATTTCTTTAAACCCTTTTTTGAGCTTAAATTCATTTATAGCGCAAGCGCGGGAGAGCTCTTTGATGGTGGGTGGATTTCGCAGATCGCAAAGCAGCCGCTCTCTTGCCTTATATATGGATTTTATGTCGTGTTCGCACAAATTTGCCTCGTCAAATTCGCTTTTATCTGGCTTGGACGGCGAGCTTTTGCAAACTAAATCCAAAATTTTAGATTCTACGAATATCTCCCTTAATCGCCCGCAATACAAGCGCGAAGCAGCCAGTTCGCGCAGCACAAGCCTTTGGCGCAAATTTATTGTTACGCTTCTGGAGCTAAATTTATCATCCTCAAGTCCGCTAAATATATCCAGTCCCAGGGCGGCCGTTTTGCTTACGGGGATACACTGATTTGCGTATTTTTTACCGCCTTGATATTTCAAAGCGCCTTCGAAATTTTTAATAGTTTTGCCGATTAGGACGGTATTTGGAGCAAAATTTACGCATTTGTCCGTTCGCAGGTCTTTTAGCTTTATTAGGTTATCTCCCGTATTAAACCACAAAAAACAATAATCCTCCTCGTGAAAGGTGTGCATAGCCGTATCGTCTCTAAATTCGATGCCCGAACCGCAATAGCTAAATCCGGAGGGTAAATTAAACTGCTCGACGTTAGCTCTAAAATCGCTACACTCAAAGTCGAATTCGCCCGCAAATTTGTCGCTTTTTAGACTTAGCTCCTCTTGCCATTTGGCGATAAATTTGTTCATCTCGACGATCTTTGACATAAAATTCCTCTACCGTAAAAAATAATCCCGATCGGGATAATATATGCTTGATAATTATTATCGAATTATATAAAATGGCTCTTTAAAATAAACTTTTTACAAAGAGGAATAAAAATGAAAAGTATCCCTAGATTTACGGTATTGTTGTCGGTTGCGGCAGCTTGCGCGCTAAATGCGGCTTCTAACGTTAGCTTAAAAGAAGTAACGGTCTCGGCAAATAAAATGGAAGAAAACATCAAAGACGTGGCTCAAAGCATCAGCGTCATAGACGAAAACGAGATCGAACAAAAACGTATCAAGTCCGTAAAAGACGCCATCAGGCAGATACCGAATATGCACGAATCGCTTTACGTAAATAAAACTCGCGTAAATTTTCGCGGCGTAAATCAGTCGGAATTTACCAACTCAAATCCCGTTACCGTCTATATCGACGGGATACCGACCAGTAGCACATACGGCAGATACGATGCGTTTTTGACCAACGTAGAGCGGATAGAAATTTTGCGCGGACCTCAGGCGGCGCTATACGGCAAAGATAGCATCGGCGGCGTCATAAACGTGATCTCAAAGCAGCCGCAAAATAAATGGAACGGCGGCATAGGCGCGGAGTACGGCAGCTATAACTACATCTCGTCAAATTTCGACGCAAACGGCGCGCTCATAGACGATAAGCTATTTTTAAGCCTCAACGGTGCGGCAAAAAGCGACGACGGCTGGATCAAAAACGAATTTAACGGCGACGATAAGTCCTCTAAAAGCGTAGGGCATAGATTTAGCGCAGCTCTAACCGCAAAGCCTACCGATAGGCTAACGGCAAGGTTTACGCTAGCGCACGATAAGGATGATAGCGACTTTTTTAGGGGAGGTTCGGGCGCCGGAGCTAGCGATTCAGAAATATTTTACGGCATGAGCAGACAAAAAGCAAAGCGCGCAAATTCCGACCTGCCGACGACTAATGAGCAAAAGTCGTTTTCGCAAGCTTTGGCGTTTGACTACGAATTTGACGCGGCGAAATTTAGCTCTATTACTACGCATAAAAAATCGACCAGCGATAGCCTTTGGGACTCTGATTTTGCAAATTTGCCCCAATATATCGAGGCTGTGCAGTTTCAAAATCTAAAGATAGACACGCTAACTCAGGAATTTAAAATTTCAAACTCGGACGCGGGCAAATTTAAATGGATCGGCGGAGTATATTTCGAACGCGAAAAAACCAAATATTCGCATCTTGGCGGCGAGCAGTATTTAACGCCGATGATAAAGCTAAAAAAAGATACGCCGTCAAATATGAAAGCTACGACGGCAGCGGCGTTTGGGCAGGTTAATTACGAATTTATTCAAGACCTTACGCTTAGCCTTGGCGGTAGATATCAAAAAATCAATAAAAAAATCGACGAAAAGACTACTTATTCGCATCAGCTACCGATGTTTGGACTGGTTGATTACGAGTTTAGAGATAGCGCGAGCTGGACTAAATTTTTACCTAAAATAGGGATTATCTACCGCTTAAACGACGATTTGAGCGTTTTTGCGAACTACTCGCAAGGGTATTTGGCGGGCGGATACAACTACTTCGCCGGTTTTGGAGGAAGGGATGAAAATAAATTCGGCCCTCAAACGAGCGATAACTATGAGCTTGGGCTTCGCGGAAACGCATTTGAGGATAGGCTAAAATTTGCCGCTACGCTTTTCCACATGGACATAAAAGACATCCATATGTATAAGATAATAAACTCTACGCAATACGTCACGGCAAACGGAGGCAAAGCAAAATCTGACGGCATCGAGCTTGAAGCGACCTATCAAGCTAGTAGCGAGCTTGAGATAAGCGGCGCTCTTGGCATAAATAAAACCAAATACAAGCAAAATTCGCAGTACTCTAACGCCGTAGGCAAAAAGATAGAAAATACTCCTGCGTTTAACGCAAATTTGGGCGTTTCATACGTTCATCCCAGCGGAGTTTACGCCCGCGCGGATCTGTTAGCTGCCGGCGCTACATATTTTGACGCGCAAAATTTACTAAAACAAGGCTCTTGGGTTACGCTTGATCTTAGGCTCGGGTATCGTTTTAAAGACTTCGATATTTACGCCTTTGCTACCAACGTCACGGATAAAACCTACGTAACGGCGTATATGGGCGGCAACGGTTACGGGCTGGTGCAGCTAAACGATCCTAGGAGATTCGGGCTTGGCGTAAGGTATAGTTTTTAACCGAATTTGAGATAAATTTAAAGAAATTTTGATGAGAAACGATAAACCCAATCTACTTAAAGAAGTTATCGCTCCCGTAGCAAAAAGCGTCAAGGCGGCGACTTTTTTGGGAGCGGCTTCGGCTTTGTTTTACGCTTCGGCTTTGACGGCATTCGCTTTTTCGCTTTCAAATTTACAAAATAGCAAGATAAATTTTACGCTTTTAGGCGCGGCGCTCGCGCTTATTTTATGCGAATTTTTCGCACGAAAGGCCGCTTTTGGTATCTCGCATAAAGCCGCGTTTGATTTGGAGCGAATCTTACGCCTAAATTTGTCTCGCCATTTAGCCGCCGTGCCTTACGGTGAAGCGCTAAATTTGGGTGCGGGTAAGATAAAAAAGACAATGTTTGACGATGTAAAAAATTTGCACGCTTTTACGGCCGATATGACGCCGATGATCGGCAGGAGCGCCGTTTCCGCGCTTGCTTGCACGGTTTGCGTTTTAATTCTTGAGCCCAGACTTTTGCCCGTAGTTTTGATTATGCCGTTTTTAGGCATTGCCGCGATGAGGCTAGCTTTAAGAGGCGGAGCAGAAAATTTAAAAAAATACGAAAACGCCCAAAGTGCTGTCGGTTCAAGCATTATAGAGTTTATCCAAGCGATGCCGATACTACGTACTTTTGACGGAGGTAGCGGGAGTTTTGGCAGATTTGATAACGCGCTAAAAGAATTTGACGCAAATTTACGCTCGTGGATAAGGGACTCTTCGGCGCCGACGCGTATAGGAATTACGCTTTTATCGCCCGTACCTACGCTATTTGCTTTAAGCGCCGTAGGGTCGTATTTGGTTTTAGACGGCTCGCTTGATATCGGCCGTTTAGCGGGCGTGCTGATGCTTGGTTGCGCCGTAGTAGATTCTTTACTGCCTTTGATGCTGGTTAGTAAATTCGCTCAGATTTCCAAGCTCGCTGCAAGCGAAATTTTAGAGATCATGAGTATTGCCGCACTTCCGGTTTGCGCTTCGCCCGGAGTTCCCGTTTCAAACGATATCGAGTTTAGAAACGTAAATTTTAAGTATAAAGGTAAAGATGAATTTACTCTAAAAAATGTAAATTTTAAAGCAAATGCAGGCAGCGTGACGGCATTAGTAGGCGCAAGCGGAGCGGGCAAAAGCACGGTCGCTATGCTGTCGGCTCGTTTTTACGACGTTAGCGAGGGGGAAATTTTGATCGGTGGGGTAAATATAAAAGAGATCGCGCCGTCAAATTTGGCAAATTTGGTATCTTTCGTTTTTCAAGATACGTTTTTGTTTAACGAAAGCATCTACGAAAATATCGCAAAAGCAAAGCCCGGCGCGCTCAAAGACGAAGTTATCGCAGCGGCAAAAGCGGCTAATATTCACGAATTTATACAAAGTTTGCCGCAAGGATACGATACGCCGGCCGGCGAAAAAGGAGCGAAATTAAGCGGTGGGCAAAAACAGCGCATCACGATAGCGCGAGCTATTTTAAAAGACGCGCCCATAATAATCCTCGACGAAGCGACGGCGTTTATCGATCCTCAGAGCGAGGAGCAGATCATAAAAGCCGTTTCGAATTTGATAAAAAACAAAACCCTCATAGTCGTCGCCCACCGCTTGTCTACCATAAAAAATGCCGATCAAATTTTAGTTTTTGACGGCGGCGAAATAGTCCAAAGCGGTACGCACGACGAACTTATAAAAGGCGGAGCGTATAAAAAGTTATGGGACGACGACGAAAGCGCGCAAATTTGGCGATACGGAGGAAATAATGAAGCCTAAAAGTATCTTTGAGCTTTTTAAAACGTTTTTGCAAATCGCCGCAAATAGCAAAAAAGAGTATCTAAAAAGCTTTATTAGCGGCGCTATGGCGCTATTTTTACAGGGATTTTTCTACGTCTGGTTTTATTTTTTATTTTTAAATTTGCTTGAAGACGACGCCGAAAATTCGCTCGTTTGCTTGGCGGTTTTGGGTGCGTTTGGCGTAGTTTTTTGCGTATTAAAATTTATGAGCACGCATTACGATAGGAGCGAGCCTTTTATCGACGCGCTTTACGATTTGCGCTCAAATTTAGCCCGCAAGCTCACGGCGGTACCGCTTCAAAGCGTATACAGGTATAAAACCGGCGAGCTAAATGCCGTATTTTCAAGCGGAGTGGACGATGCGGTAAAGCTCATAAACGTCTTGCCGCTTATATTTTTAGAGCCTATTATCATCGGAGCGATTGCACTTTGCGCGAGCTTGTTTTTTTCTCCGCAGCTTGCTTTGCTTATGTTTTTGGGCGCTATTTGCGCGGCGTTTCTTTACAAACTAAAAAGAAAAATCTCGGCCATACAGAGCAAAGAGCTAGCCGCGGCTAACGCTCGCTTAGAGTCCCAAATACTAGAATACGCCCAAGGCTTAGGAGTTTTGCGCGCTATTAATCAAACTGGAGATAACGCGTTAAATTTAAAAAACGCTACCGACGAAGTTAGAAATTTACAGCTCAAATGCTCTGCCGATATTCCCGGGCTTGTTCTAGGCTCGCTTACGGCGATTTTGATTTGTTTGAGTCTGTTTTTAGGCGTTTATTTGTATTTGCTAGAAGAAATTTCGCTCGCCGTTCTTGCCGCTTCGTTAGTTATCCTCTCGCGCCTAGCCGAGCCTTTTAGCGTTTTTCTTTCGGCTGCGTGGGTTTTTGACCTGATAGATAACAGCTTTGCGAAAGTAAAAGAAATTTTGCGGTTAGAGGAGCTTAAATTTGACGAGCCTTTGAGTAAACCTGGCGCCTTTGACGTAAAATTTGAAAACGTAAATTTTGCTTACGAGAATACAGACAAACCCGCGCTAAAAAATATAAATTTTCATTTGCCCTCCGGCAGTCTTACGGCTTTAGTCGGAGCTAGCGGTAGCGGCAAGACGACTATAACTAGGCTCATCATGCGCTACGCCGATGCAAATGCGGGCGATATAAAAATAGGCGACGTAAATATAAAAAATATGAGTCAAAAAGAGCTATTAAAACTCATAAGCGTCGTATTTCAAGACGTTTATATCTTTGAAGATAGCGTGATAAACAATATAAAAATGAGCGCAAACGCGAGCCTCGATGAGGTGCGCGCGGCGGCAAAAGCGGCTAACTGCGAGGAGTTCATAGAGCGTTTACCGCACGGCTACGATACTGTCTTAAAAAGCGGACGGCTTAGCGGCGGCGAAGCTCAGCGTATATCGATCGCTAGAGCGATACTAAAAGACGCGCCGATCATAATCCTAGACGAGCCTACGGCGGCTCTGGATACGTCCAGCGAGGCTGCGGTGCAAAAAGCTATCTCTAAGCTCGTAAAAAATAAAACCGTTATAGTCGCGGCACATAGACTCTCTACTATCGCTAGCGCGGATCAAATTTTAGTTTTTGACGGCGCGGAAATAATCCAGCGCGGAACCCACGAGCAGCTGATCGCCGCAGACGGAAAATACCGTCAAATGTGGCAAGCTAGCCAAAACGTCAAATCTTGGCGTATAAATCCATAAATTTAGGAGAAACGATGAAAGAATACAAATTCGCAAACGGCGAAATTTTAAGCTATGAGGACTCGGGCAAAAATTTTAGCCAGGTTTTGGTTTATCACCACGGTATGCTCGCGCAGATGCCAAAGGCCGTAGCTAAATTTTGCGAGGAAAATCAAATAAGGCTCATTTTAGTATATCGCGGCGGACATTTTAAAAGTTCGCTTTTTAAAAACGACGATACGTTATTAAAATTCGGGCTTAGAATGAAGGAATTTTTAAGCGGCATAGGAGTAGCTAAATTTAGCGTTCTTGGCGAATCTACGGGCGCTATTTATGCGCTTGCTACGGCAGCTGCTTGCGAAAGGGCGGCAAAAAATTTGTTTTTATTAAGCCCTTTTATCGCTTTAAAAGAGCTTTTGCCGCTTTTTGCTAATGGTGCTCAGTTGGAGCAAATTTACGGATTTTTACGAAACGCTAGTATCGACGAAGCCGTGATGGCTACTAAAAATATGTATGCAAACGCGAGTCCTACGATGCTACGCCTTGTGGAGCCGCAGATGGAGGGCATCGGGTTTGACTCGTGGATGCAGGCGCGTCCGCT
Organism: uncultured Campylobacter sp.; assembly: GCA_963525055.1. Classification (GTDB taxonomy): domain Bacteria; phylum Campylobacterota; class Campylobacteria; order Campylobacterales; family Campylobacteraceae; genus Campylobacter_A. Next base: position 18,053 of record CAURKE010000001.1, read on the forward strand.
GGGATTTGAGATCGATAAAATCGAGCAAAATACTATCGTTTGGCAGTCAAAGGAAGACAAAGAAGCGTCGTTTGAAGCGGCCTTGCAAATTTCAAAAATGCTACCGCGCTGTGAGCTAATCGGCTCTGACGATACGTGCGGCGGGCAAAAGGCGATTTTGGGGTTTTTAGAGGCTATTAAGAAAAAATTTAACAATAATGTTTAAACTAAAACGAGTGTATTTGCGGAGCATGTTTCATGCTCCTGTTTTTATTTATCATATTTGTATTGCAGCCTGATATCGCCTCTAAAATCGCAGCCGCCGATAGCATCTTGTAAGTTGTAGCCCATTCGTAAAAGCAATATTTCCAAATCTTTTGCGAATTTTATCTTTGTAGGATTGTTGTGGTATATTTCATTTCTGGCTTTTCTTATTTGCCCTATTTTGGTTATTAGGTGTTGGCGTCCGTAAGCCGGAAGTATTTGGGACTTGTATTCTCTCGTGCTTGCAAAGATGTGCTCTATCGTATGCCAATATTCATCGCTTAGCTCTTCTAGGTCTATCATATAAAATTTATCGAATATGCCAAATGTCCCTAGATTTTGTAGGTCTTCATTTTTGCAACGCCTTTTTACTATATTTAATATCCTTCCAAGCTCAGGCTTATCTGTTTTAAAGAACCAATCATCGGCGTCTTGGTTGTATAAATTTGAAAAATTGACGGCTAGAGTGCTACGAAGTCCGCTCTCAAAACAGTGCAGTAAGAAAAACTTGGCCTGATGGGTTCTACGTCTTTTATTGTAGATTGAAATTATTAAATCAAATAGATTAAGGTTATTTAGGTTTGTTTTTGGCAATACGGCGTTAGCTTCTTTGCAGGCTCCAAGCAAATATTTAAAATGCAATACCGATATCGCTCTTTTTATTCTGGCCTCAAATTCGTGATCCATAAAGCCATCGTAGCCTTGTTTAAATATATCGTATATTTTTTCATATTGGCTTTGGACTATGTCAAACATCTGCTTCCTAAGTACTTTTTTATATTGATTGTATTATAATCCGCAGTAGCTTAGGGGGTTCTGACGATAGTTCAGGCTAAAACTACCCTAAAGCTTTTATCCTGCAAACTTCTAAAAAATAATCTAAGTATTAAGAACCCTTGTATCTATTATAAAAATATTTTTGCTTAAAAATCAGTCAGCTTATTTTGTTGACGATAAAATATTTTTATTTTTTGACGTTTTTCATTGTTTGTGAAGCAAGAGTGAGATATAATTTTAAACTTTTTTGAGATAGTGTTCCACTTTTTTATCCAAGTGTTCCACTCTTAAAGGAAATATTAAAGAAAGGGAAAGATCGGAATAAACTTTCCGAGTGCCTAAAATAGGGTGTTTTGGTGTCACGGGGGAGACTTGAACTCCCGACCTCCGGCTTATGAGACCAGCGCTCTAACCAGCTGAGCTACCGTGACGTTAAAGTTCGCAATTATATTCAACGTTTGCTTATATATTTATAAAATATTTTCATTTTTGCGCAGTAGCGCACCCAAAAGTCAAATTTTCAAATTTAAATTTGCGATTTTCGGGCACAAATTTGTCAAATTTAAACCAACAGAAATCCAAATTTGAGGCAAAAACGTCAAAAACAAAAATTCGCATTTTCAAGATGCGGGTTTTTGCCGCTCAAATTTGACGGGTACAAATTTGACAAAATAGGTCAAATTTGAAACAGCAAAGGCCAAATTTACTTGATAAAATAATCCCCGTCAAAGCTAACCAGCGAGTATTTGCGCTCGCTTCCGATACTACTAACTAGCTCATCCACATCCAAAAACTCGAGACTGTCCGCGCCGATATATTTGCATACTTCTTCAGGCGTTTTGTTCGCGCTTATTAGCTCTTCGAAGCTCGGAGTGTCGATGCCGTAGCGCTCAGGGTATTTTAGCTCGGGGCAGGCGACTTTGAAGTGTATCTCTCTCGCGCCCGCGTGACGCAGTAGCTCGACGATCTTTTTAGAGGTCGTGCCGCGCACGATGCTATCGTCCACTACGACTACGCTTTTGCCCTTGAGCAGGCTTGCCATCGGGTTTAGCTTGAGTTTGACCTTGAGGTTGCGCATCTCTTGCGTCGGCTCGATGAAGGTGCGGCCGACGTAGTGGTTGCGCACGATGGCTAGCTCAAACGGTATCCCGCTGGCGTTTGCGTATCCTAGCGCCGCCGGAGTGCCGCTATCTGGCACCGGTACGACGAAGTCCGCGTTAATCTTGCTTTTTTTGGCTAGCGTTTCGCCCATTTTTTTGCGCACTTCGTAGACGCTTTTGCCCTCGATGACGCTATCGGGGCGCGCGAAATAAATATACTCAAACGCGCAAACTCTAGGTTCTGGCTCAAAAAGACGCACGCTCTCAAACTCGCTTTTGCCCTGTTCAAAAACCAGCATCTCGCCGGGCTCCACGTCGCGAACAAAGCTCGCGCCCACCAAATCAAACGCGCACGTCTCGCTAGCTACGATGTAGCCGCCGTCTTTTAGGCGTCCCAGTGAGAGCGGTCTCACGCCCCAGCGGTCGCGTATAGCGAAAATTTTATGGCGCGACTGGATGAGTAGGCAGTAGGCGCCTTTGATCTGTTTTAGCGCCGCGACGATGCGGTCTTGCAGGTGTTCGCTGTGGCTTCTAGCGATGAGATGGACGATATTTTCGGTGTCCATGTTGCTCTGAAATATCGCGCCCTCGGCGATCAATGCTTCTCGGACTTCGTCTTTATTTACGAGGTTGCCGTTGTGCGCGACCGAGATCGAGCCTAGCGCGTAGTTTGCGGCGATAGGCTGCGCGTCGGCGGCGGAGTTTTTGCCTGCGGTGGCGTAGCGGTTGTGCCCGATCGCCATATCGCCTTTTAGCGCTTCAAAGCTCTTTTTATCAAATACCTCGGTCACGAGTCCGCGACCTTTGACGGTTTCTATGTGTCCGTCATTGCACGCGCTGATGCCGCTTGCTTCCTGGCCTCGGTGTTGCATAGCAAATAGCGCGTAGTAGGCCGTTCGCGCCGCGTCTTTAGAATTTATTACTCCAACTATCGCACACATTTTTATCCTTTTTTAGGGGCGTTATCTTTTTGCCTTATGCTTCGTTCAAATTTAAATTTTGCCTCGCCTAAGTCAAAAATATCGCCGCCGATTTTCCGCAATTTTAAAAATATCAAAATTTAACATAAAAAATAAGGCGAAATATCGCGAAACGAATTTGAAAGTTGCGCAGAAAATTTGGGCGAGGCTAGACGTGCGGTCTGCCGCAAGCCCGAAATTTTCAAGCTCTTTCAAAGGCGCTCGCGAGATAAGCCGTTAATTATCATAAACCCAGGCAGTCATCTATCCCGTACAACCCGCTTTGCTGTCCTGCCACCCAAATTGCCGCCTTTATCGCACCCTTGGCAAATGTCGCGCGGCTAGTTGCGGTGTGATTTAGCTCGATAAACTCGCCGTCGTTGTAAAATCCGACCGTATGCCTGCCCACGACGTCGCCGCCTCGCACGGCTAGGATCGCGATCTCGTCCTTGCTGCGAGCTACGACCATGCCGTCTCTGCCCGTTACTAAAACGTCTTTTAGATTTAGCCCTCTAGCCGCCGCTACGCGTTCGCCTAGCGTTAGCGCCGTGCCGCTTGGAGCGTCTTTTTTGTGTCTGTGGTGCTGCTCGACGATCTCGGCGTCAAAATCGCGCAAGGCTTTTGAAGCAAGCGCCGCCAATCGGTTTAAAACCGCGACGCCAAGGCTCATGTTGGTGGCGTAAAGTATCGGCATCGCCGCGCTTGCTAGCTTTAGCAGGTTTGCGCCGTCCTCGCCAAGACCCGTCGTGCCGACGACTAGCGGTTTTGGGTCGGTGCGGGCGTAGTTTAGTAGGTTTATCGCGCCGTCTTTGATCGTAAAGTCGATAACGACGTCGCAGTTTGGGAAAAGCTCGTCAAATTTGTCCGTAAGAACGACACCGTCAGGTAACGCAAAGTCAAGCGGCTCTATCGTATAAGCCGCGCTAAGAGCTGCGTTTGGCTCGTTTTTTAGGCACTCGATGATCATGCGTCCCATTTTGCCGCTTGCGCCGTGGATTCCTATTTTTACCAAAATTTATCCTTTAAAATTTGGGCTAAATTTAGCATAAATTTTATAAAAAATAAATTTAGCACGGCCGCCGATTTCGCTGCGCGCGGGCAAAAATATTAAAAATCGCGCTATATAATCGGCTTTTTAAATTTAAAGGACGACGATGAGGAAAATTTTATTTTTATTTCTAGCCGTTTTTGCGGCGAGCATTTTGGCTAAACAAGCGCCGATAGCGCAGGCTACTAAAACGCTACAACCAGACGCAAATTTGAGCGCGTCAAATTTGACGGCGAAAGATAAAACCGCGCAAAAGCTAAATTTGACCCAAGATCCCGCTATTATTAGCGGCGAGCTAGCAAATGGGCTAAAATACTACGTCAAGGAAAACAAGCAGCCCGCAAATTCGGCCTATTTTTATCTAGTCGTAAACATCGGTTCGACCGACGAGCGCGAAAACGAGCTGGGGCTGGCGCACTTTACCGAGCACATGGCGTTTAACGGCAGCCGCGAGTTTAGCAAAAACGAGCTGGTTAAAAAACTAGAGAGCCTCGGAGTGGCCTTTGGCGCGGATCTAAACGCGCAGACTAGCTACGATCAGACGGGCTATCTGCTAGAAATCCACGTAAACGAGCAAAATTTAAAGGACGTTTTCCGCGTTTTTCGCGACTGGATCGACGGCGTGAGCTTTGACGCGGCAGAGCTGGATAAGGAGCGGGGCATCATCGTCGAGGAGGAGCGCGCTAGAAACACGCCCGCGTATAGATTTTACATCAAAAACCGCGTGCCAGAGCTATACGGCGATAGCATCTACGCCAAAAGGTCGCCCATCGGCGATATGAATATCGTAAAAAACGTCGACGTAGCGACCATAAAGGGCTTTTACGGCAGGACGTATCAGCCTAGATTTATGAAATTTATCGCCGTCGGCGACTTTGATAAAAAGCGCATCGAGGAGATGATAAAGCAAAGCTTTAGCTCGGCTAAAAACACGAACGACTATGCGAGCCCGGGTAAAACTATCCCTATAAAAAGCGGCTTTAGCGTAAACAACTACGACTCCGCCGAGATCGGGCTAAACTCGCTAAATTTGATCTTTACGCAAAAGTACAAATTTGACGGCGAGATCCAAAGGCTCAGGCAAAATTTACTCGCAAACTACATCTCAGACCTAGTCGCCATGATATACGAGCAGCGAAATTTGGCTCTGCGCGGGCGATTTTACTCGCCGATAATCGAAGATCAAAACGTACTTTACGCCTTTGAGATAAACGCCGTCGAGGATGATTTTAGCGGCGCGCTTAGCGATCTGGCGGGCGTTTTAAAGGGCGTGCAGAAATTTGGCTTTAGCCGGGCTGACTTTGAAAGCACGAAAAAAGATTTTATAAACTCGGCTAAAAATGCTTATTTGCAAGCGGGCAACAAGCGCTCAAGCGCGGTCGCGGCAGATATCGAGGAGACGACTAGGATCGGCGGCGTGCTGCTAGGCGAAAAGAACCTGCGCGACCTTACTTTGGCGCTGCTTGATGGGATCAGCCTGAATGACGTAAATGCCGAATTTAGGCGGATACTGGCCATCGACGCAAAAAATCTAAACGTGATTAGCGCCAAAGGAGCGAAGCTAAACGAGGCTAAATTTGATCAAATTTGGACGGAGGCAAAGCCCTATGATACGCTGGCCGCAAAGCAGGCAAAGAGCGAGCTTTTCGACTACGGCGCGCTAAAGCCTAAAAATTTCGTCTCGAAAAAGCATAACGAGAAGCTTGATTTTTATCTTTACGAGCTGCCAAACGGCGCGCGCGTCGCATTTAAAGAGGTAAAAACCAAAAAAGACGTCGTCTGGCTAAGCGCGGTTAGTCGCGGCGGCACGTCAAATTTGCCAAAACCAAAGCAGGGCGCGCTAGCGGTAGAGGTCTCAAACGAGAGCGGGGCGGGGGAGTTTAGCAACTACGACCTGGCTAAAATCCTAAGCGGCAAGCAGCTAAGCTATAGCAAATTTATCGATCAGCTTTCGCAAGGATATAGCGCGAGCTCGGCCAGCGCGGACTTTGAGTGGCTTTTACGCGCGCTGTTTTTGGAGTTTAGCGAGCCTAGATTTGACGGAAATGCGCTAAAAAAGACAAAAATCAACGAGCTTGAAAAGCTGGAAAAGACCAAAAATCTGCCCGAGCGCAAATTTCGCGACGAATTTGCGAGATTTTTCTACGAAAACAACCCGCGAACAAACCCGCTCGAGGCCGCGGACATAAACGAGCTGCAGATGGAGGACGTAAAAAAGATAGTGAAGGATAAATTTACCAACGCGGCTTCGTATGATTTTATCGTGGTTGGCGATCTAAATTTGACCGCGGTCGAGCCGCTTTTGCAAAAATATCTAGCAAATTTACCCGCACGCACGGAACGCGAAAATTTCGTCGATGACGGCGCAAGATCGATCGCGGGCAAGCGGGAGTTTAAGCGAAGCTATCAAACCACGCAGCGAAGCGACGCCGCGATGATAATGAAAAACGAAAAAGTGAAATACTCGCGCCCAGAGTTACTGCGCGTAAACGCCCTATCCGCGGTGCTTTCGATGATGCTGCGCGAGGACGTGCGCGAGGACCGCGGGCAGGTCTACGGCCTGAGCGTGCATATGAATCTCGCAAAATACCCGTACGAAAGCTTCACCGCGCATTTTGGCTTTACGGCTGCGCCTGATAACGTAAATGCCGTGCTGGGCGAGATAAAATCAAACGTCGCCGAGCTAAAAGGCGGCGCGGACATCCAGCGCTATCTGCAAAATTTCAAAAAATCAGCCCTCGTAAAAATGCACCAATCCTACGTTCAGGGCGAGTTTTGGACGCGCGCGGTCATGCGCGAGCTGGTTTTTGGCGATGAGATTTTGAGCCTTGACGAGTACGAAAACGCGGTAAATGCGCTCACCGAGCAGGACGTGAAAGACGCGGCGAAGCTCTATCTGGACGAGAAAAACGTCGTGATAAGCGTAAACAATCCCGCCGCGGCGAAGTAAATTTAAGCCTCGGCGGTAAATTTGATTTGCCGCTTGGGCGACGAGCGCAAATTTGGCTTTAGATTCGGCTGGGATCTATTAAATTTGAAGCTAAATTTACCTCTCGTCAAACGAAATTTGAGTTAAATTTGCTCAAATTTAACTCAAATTTTCCCCTAACATTTTATCTCCTTTTATCTATTTATCTGTAAATTTAACTCTGGTCGGATTTACTTCGGTTGTTATCTACGTAAATCACCTTGGCTGGGTTGTTCTTGGTTTTATATATAAACCATCTTATTTCATATTGCCTTTTTTCTTCATTTGCCCATTTTATAAAAGCTCTTGCGTCTTTAAACGTTGCATTTTCGTCGGGGCAGTGTTGTTTGTAGAAATTTATATCTTTATCAAATTTTTCTATCATTTTCGGGTCTATCGGCTTTGGTTTGTATTGCAAAAGACCTTCATGATATAAGCACTCGGTACATAAGTGATCATATTTCTCATTTTTGCGTAATCTCTCTTCGCCTTCCTCATCTCTGCCTTTATTCATTTCATAGATGTATTTCTCTTTTTCTTTCGTAAAAGATTTTAATTTATCATTGCACGCTTTATACGCCTCCTTTAACTGCTCCTTAGTCGGAGCATTAGGGAGGTCGTATTTTATAAAGACGTCAAGCATGGGCTCGTAGTTTTCGTAGTTGCCTAGATATGCCCAGCCGCTTTGTTCTAACGGTCTGTTTTTCTCTTCTTCTTTTATTCCTTCTAGCCCGATACCCATTTCAAATTTTTTAGGTTTATACCCCTTGCTTAGCATTAGCTCTGCCATTTGGGGTAGATTTCTATCTACTGCGTATTCAAACGGATTCAATTTATACCTAGTGCTCGACTCTACGCATTGGGGATTATTTAGATCCGTCTCTGGACGCCCCTGATCGTATTTGTAGCGTATGGTTATATTATCGTCATCGTTTATTATTATAGAATCAAACCTAGAAGAGTCATAATATCTATTAGTATGGATATGGGGAGATACATACTCCACCTCTTCAAATTTAACCCCTTTTTCTAGTAATATCTTAGTCGTATCAACAGAGTTTAGCATAATAGCATAAGCCATAGGAGACAAGCCGAATCTATCTTTAGCCCTTATGTTGGCCCCTAAATTTAATAAAGCGTTAAAGGTATTTACATCGTTTCTAAAAGAGCTGTACATCAGCGGGGTTCTTTTATCTCTCATCTCTACGTCGGCGGTTAGGTTGTTATCTTTTATAAATTTAACTACGAAGTCCGTATCTTTTCTATCAAGAGCGGCCCTTAAAGGTACTAGCGTAGCGTTTTTCTCCTCGTCGCAAACGATGTTGGCGCACCTAAAACCAAAGTCGTCTATCTCCTCTTGCGTTACGTATTTGGCTAGCTCGGAGTTTGGGTCTATCTTGGTGTCTGGCGTGATAGTAAAACCCGTTGGCATAGAGCTTGATCCAAATTTGACTCCCAAAAAAGAAAGATAAAAGAGGACGGCGGCGAAGGCTACGAAATTGAATAGAAATTTAAAAAAGCTTTGCAAATTCGATCCTTTTGCTTGTGATTAAATTTACGAAATCTTAGCCAAAGGGCGGTTAAATTTGAGTGAATTTGGGGGCAGGGTAAAAATATAAACCGAAAAATCAAATCAAAAAGGGACGGGTTTGGATCGCCGCAAAAATTGAAAGGGCAAAGTAAAACTCGGTAAATTTGAGAAAATTTGAAGTAAAAAAGAGAAATTTAGCCGAAAAGCTCGGCTAAATTTGATAAATCTTAGTGCAAGCTCTCGATGTAGCTAAGCGCGCTAAGGGCCGCTACTGCGCCGTCTCCTGCGGCCACGATGACTTGTTTTGGCGCATCTTTTCTGATGTCGCCCGCGGCAAATAGTCCAGGTACGCTAGTTTGCATTTTTAGATCGACGCTAACCTGGCCGCCCGCCTCCATATCGCACAAAAACTCGCCGTTTTCTTGGCGGAGGACGTCGTTGTTTACGTTAAGCCCGACGAATACGAAAACGCCCGGCACTTTTAGATCGCGCTCGCCCTCTTTCGTGTTTATGATTAGGCCTGCTAGGCCTGCTTTGTCGCCGTAAGCTTGCTTTATCGTGGCGCTTGTGATGAACTCGATCTTGGCGTTAGCGCGGGCCTTTTCTAACGTGACGGGCGCTGCGCGAAACTCGTCTCTGCGGTGGATGATATAGACGCGCGAGCAGATGTTGGCTAGATATAGGGCCTCCTCGATCGCCGTGTCGCCGCCGCCTAGAACCGCGACCTCTTTGTTTTTATAGAAAAATCCGTCGCAAGTCGCGCAAGTGCTCACGCCTCTGCCAAAAAACTCGTCCTCGCCCGCAAAGCCCGCGCGGCGCGGAGTGGAGCCTGTGGCTACGATGACTGCTTTGGCCTGCTCTTCTTTGCCGCCTTCAAGCTTGACCGTGAAGCTGCCGTCTGAATTTTTTACCACGCGCTCGACGCCCGCCATCTCATGCTTTAACCCAAAATGAGTACACTGCGCGACCCACGTACTCATGAAGTCGATACCGCTCTCGCCGGGCGCTTTTTGGCCCGGATAGTTTTCTATCTCGGAGCTGCTCGTAATCTGGCCGCCGGGCATTCCTTTTT
>CAURKE010000002.1:0-19152 GCA_963525055.1 uncultured Campylobacter sp.
ACCGCCGACCCACTGCTTACAAGGCAGTAGCTCTACCAACTGAGCTACACCAGCATCCTAATTTATGAAAGTTGGATTATAGCCCAATTTCTTTTCAAAGTCAAGGTTTTTAAGAAAATTATTCCATTTTTTGCATCAATAAAATCAAATTTATCCTATCTTTCGCTCCTGTTTTTTCAAAAATAGTGCCTACGTGCGCTTTTACCGTCCTTACGGTTATTTGTAAAATCTCGGCGATTTCTTGATTTGTTAGCCCTTTATAGACTAGCTCCGCTATCTCTTTTTCCTTGCTTGTTAGCTTTTCTAGCAAATTTGACGAATTTGAAGGCAAAATTTCCTTCGTCATCATTTGTATCATATTTTGGATAAATTCCGGATAGAGCCAAACCTCGCCCCTTTCGATCGCTTCGAGCGCATCCTTAAAATGTACCTCAAGCATGCGCGCGTTTGCATAGCCCTTTGCGCCAAGGTGCAAAAACTCTCTACCTTCGTTAAATTTAGGCTCGTGAGAAAGTATCAAAATTTTAATGCCCTCCACAGCACTCAAAAGCTCTCTTGCTTCTTCGTCGGCATCCCAAATATCCACGCAAACGACGTCGTAGTCTTTGCTGTAAGCAAGCTCTAAAAAAATGTCTTTTTTCTGCGTCACCGTTACCTCGCTCGCGGCCAGCTTATCTTTTATTTCATTGATTACGGCTGCATTTCCTGAATACGCTAAAATTCTCATATCCGCGCTCCTATCGTTCTCTCAAAGCGTTTTGTTTAGCTTTTAATATCGGTTTTAATAAATAATCAAGCACCGTTTTCTTACCGGTTATAATGTCGGCGCTAGCTATCATGCCCACCTTGATGCGAAGCGGTCTATCTTCGCTTCCTAGGTAGTTTTTCTCGGTCGTTATCCTGACCAGATAGTAGCTCTCGCCAGTTTTTTCGTTTGTTTCCGTGTCGGCCGATATTTGTGTCACTTCGCCCTCTAGTCCGCCGTATATCGCAAAGTCGTAAGCGGTAAGCTTAACCATCGCTTTTAGTCCTTGTCGCAAAAACGCCACGTCCGCAGGCTTTACCTTTACCTCAGCTATCAAGCTATCCTCGACGGGGACGATCTCGGCGATGTCCATGCCGGGCTTTATGACGCCAGAGACGGTATTTACCATCAGTTTGCTCACTATGCCGTCCACCGGCGAACGCACGAGCGTTCTTTCTACTTTGTCGCTTAAATTTACCTGGCTTTCGTTTAGCCTAGAAATTTCAGCCGAAACTTCGTTAAATTCTTTCTTTGCGCTATTTTGAAAGGCAAGTTTGGCTTCGGTTATTTTGTTTTCCACCTCTTTTATCGTGGACTGAACTCTAGGGATAGAGAGTTTTGCCGCGCTTAGCTCGCCTCTTAGGTCATTTACGCGCCTTTGGAGTTGCAAGTACTCAACCTCGCTCACAAGCCCTTTTCTAAATAACGGCTCGGTTATCTGCTTCTCTTTTTGCAGCAGATTGTAGCTGCTTTGAGTCTGATCGATCTTACTCTCAAGCTCCCTTAGCTCGCTTTGGCGCTGTTTTATCTGCTCCTCTAGGATACCGATTTGCTCCCTTAGTCTCGCTTTGTTAGTATCGTAAAGGCTCTTTTCAAATCCGACGAATCGGTCGTAGTCCTTATCTCCCGTCTCTTTCGCATCAAATTCCTCGTCGTTTGACTCGGCGTAAAGGCGCAGGTATTTTGCTTGCAGCTCGTTTAGTCTAAATTTGGACTCGCCATAGACGCTAGAAACGCTTTTGTCGTCGATTTTTAGCAAAATTTGATTTTTCTTTACCTCATCGCCCGCGCGAACGTAAATTTCCTCGATTATGCCGCCTTCCAAATTTTGTACGATCTGGTTTTTGCCTGACGGGATTATCTTGCCGTTGCCGCGCGTGATCTCGTCTATCTGCGCAAACGACGCCCAAACCACTAGCCAAAAAACGGTTATCGCGACGATGTATAAAATTTTCCTAGATCCCGACGGCGCCTTAGCCAGCACTGCCTCCGACAAACTCGACATAAAACGAAGATCGTTTGCGTCGTAGTTTTTGGACTGGATGATCTTTTTTATATTTTGGGTCGAAGCTTCCAAATTTTGCCCGATATTTTCTTGTATTTCTAAATTTTTCTTATCCATGCTCGCTACTTTCCGCCAAGCTTAGCTAAAATTTCATCTCTCGGCCCGTCTAGCAATATCTTGCCGTTATCGACGACGATGAGTCTATCTACTAGCTCGAGCAGAGACGTTTTGTGCGTGATAAGCAGCATAGTTTTATCTTTCGTGTTAAATTTGAGATTGTTTTTTAGCTTATTTTCCACGCTGCTATCAAGCGAATTTGTTGGCTCGTCGAGCAATATAATTGGACTATCCAGCAAAAAGGCGCGCGCTACGGCGATAGCTTGGCGCTGTCCGCCGCTTATACCCTCGCCGCGTTCATGTACCGGCATATCAAAGCCTAGCGGATGCGCGTCTACGTATTCGTCCACGCCGCTAACTTTTGCCGCGCGGATGATCTGCATATCATCGACATGCGGGGCTTTATAGACGATGTTGCCTCTTACGGTACCTTTAAACAAAACCACGTCTTGCGGGACGTAGCCGATATTTCGGCGCAAGTCGGCCGGGTCGATTTGATTTATATCGATGCCGTCTATCAGGATCGAACCCTCAGTCGGCGAATAAAGCCCCAAAATAAGCTTTTCGATAGTGGTTTTTCCAGAGCCGTTTCTACCGATGATGCCTACCTTTTCGCCTGCGTTTATAGTAAAATTTACCCTATCTAGCGAGGCTTTGGTGCTTTCCGGATAGGTAAAGCATACGTTTTTAAACTCGATCTTGCCGTTAAAGGTATTTCTGCGGACGAATTTTTTACCCTCTGGGCGCTCGACTGGCATCTCCATTATCTTTTTTAGGCTCTCGTAGGCGGTTTTCGTCTGCTCGTAGTTTGCCAGCAGGCTCGCAAACTGCCCCATCGGAGCGATAGCGCGCGAGCTAAGCATCACAGCCGCGATGAGTCCGCCCATCGTGAGCTTGGTGTCTTGTATCATATAGACGCCAAAGACGATGATTCCGACCGTATTTAACTGCACGAAAAACGACGTAACCGTATTTATCGACGCCGAGATCAGCTTTGATTTTATGCTTTTGTTCGCTATCTCGCCGGTGGCCTCTTCCCAGTTCCACTGTACGTTTCCGGTCGCGCCCATCGTTTTTATCGTCTCAAGGCCGTTTAGCGTCTCGATCAAAATTCCGTTTTTCTTTGCGCTAGCCTCAAAGGTACTTTTTATGCTAGTTTGGAGCGGATTTTTGATAAAAAGCGTATAGCAAAGCACGGCCGCCATAAAAAATAGCGGCACGACCACCAAATAGCTCGCGATAAAATAAGTAATCAGCAAAAATAAAATCGCAAACGGCAGGTCGATGAGAACGGCCAAAGTGCTTGAAGTGAAAAAATTTCTAACCGTATCGAATTCGCGCAGGTTATTAGCAAACGAACCAACCGATTTTGGCTTAACGGAGAGCTTTATATCCATCACGCGCTCAAAAAGCAACGAGCTCATGATGATGTCGCTTTTCTTGCCCGCGACGTCTAAAAAATACGTGCGTATAAATTTTAAAAACAGATCGATAAGATAAACCACGCCCACGCCAAGAGCTAGCACCCAAAGCGTCTCTACGGCGTTGTTCGGCACGACTCGGTCATAAACGTTCATAGTAAAAAGCGGACTGGCTAAAACGAATAAATTTATCACTATACTAGCTACGATAACGTCGATGTAAATTTTTCTCGAGCGCTTTAGCGTACCCCAAAACCAGTGGCTAGTTTTGGTATCTATCAAATTTGGCTTGTTATCCTCTGGGATAAATTCGCGCTTTAGCAGGTAGCTATAGCCCAGATACTCCTCTTTTAGCTTTTCGATTTCTATCAAATTTGAGCCGTTTGGCATATCCGGAGTTATGATTTTAGCGTGCGTTTTACCCTCAAAACTCTCTAATATACAAGCCTTTTTGCCGCGCAAAAGCAGGATACAAGGCAGCACCAAGGGCGAGATATCCTCAACCCGTTTGTTTACCAAACTTGAAACAAACCCTGCCCTAGCCGCCGCTCTGGTAAAAAGAGATTTCGAGCCGCTAAGCGAAAAAAGCTCGATATCTTCGTTTTCGTTAGTCGGCAGCCCGGCCACTAGCGCATCGGCGGTGTATGGGTTGTTGTGCAGCTTGGTAAATATCACCAAACAATCAAGCAGTTCGTCGTTTTTCTTTTCTTGCATTTCTTATCCGATATTTTCTATTTGAGATATGAAAATCCCCTGCAAATAGTCGATTTCTAGGGTATGCAGTCTCTTTTCTTGCTCTTCGTTTTCTACGCCCATAGCTATGATTTTTACGCCCTTGCTTCTCATCATCGCTTCAAACGAGCTTCTTTGCTCGGACGTTCTCTCGCCCAAAAAGTCTATCAAATTTGCCACCGGAATTTTGACGTAATCAGGGCTAACGGCATTAAGCCTTTCGATACTTTTCGCGTCAAATCCGAAGTGATCTAGTCCAAAGCCAAAACCGAGCGCGCGCAATCTCTGGTGAAGTCCGTCAAGAACCGCCACGTCGATGTCGTCTTTGTTCGGGATCTCGATGAAAATTTTAGCAGGAGCGTATCGTCTTATCTTTTTGAGCGCATTTTCAAGCTCGGTAAAGTGCTGAGTAGAGTTTAAGATATCCTTGCCCAAATTTAGCGCGTATTGCATATTTTTAAGCATGCCGTCTCTTAACATATCGGCAAATTTGTTTAAAACGTAAAGGTCGATATCCACCGCCATCTTTAGCTCGTTTACCATCGGCATAAAGTAGCTTGCCGTCTGCCATCTGCCCTCGGCGTCTACGAGCCTGATAAACAGCTCACAATGCGATATCTCGGCAAAATTTGACGCCACTTTTTGTCCAGCAAATTTAAACATACCGTTTTTAAGAGATGTTTCGATGAGTTCTTTGTACTCCTCTTTTCCTAGCATGATCTCTTTGTCGCTCTTGTAGATCAGAGAGGAGAAATTTGAGCCCTCTTTAGCTCTTGCTAGCGTGATATCGGCCGTTATGAGCACGTCTTTTAGCGGAGTTTTCGGTCCGTAAGGCACGATCGCGGCAAAGACCGGATGCTTATCCATATCTACGTTAAATTTGATGAATTCTTCTTGTATCGTTAGTAAAATTTTATCGGTTATGGCTTTGACGTTTTGCGTCGTTAAATTTGCGGCTACGATCATAAAGTCGTCGTCATTTAGCCTAGCTCTCAGCATACCTATGGCGTTTTGGGATATTATAGACGCGATGGTTTTTATAAGCTTTTGCTGCGCGTTAAAGCCGATCTCTTGTTTTAGATCTCGCAAATCTTTGCAAGTTATCATCGATGCGGCGCCGCTTGAATACTCCTCGCTCGAGATATAATCTTTAAAGTTATTTTGCAAATACCTTCTGTTGAAAAGTACGGTTTCTTCGTCTTTATAAAGCAGCTCTTCATATTTGCTTAGCGTCTTAGCACTTTGCTCAAACACGTCCTTAACGCGCGTTATCATCACGTTCATCGCAAGGACAACCTGTCTAATATCTAGCGTAAAAGGAATTTTTTCCTGCAAAATAAAACTATTTTGCAGTATGGCCTCGGCTTGTTTTTGAACCTTTTTGAGTGGAATAAAGATTATCTTTACGCCAAAATAGCTAATAAGCAGAGCCGATAGCGACATCACAAAAAGCACAAAAAACACTTTTTTAACTATGTTGTAAAGCTCGTAATAAGCGATACCGGTGTTGCTTTGCACGTAAATGGTGCCGAATTTACTCCAACCGAGCATTATCTCGCTTTGCGCCACCGGAGCTTCTAGTTTTACGTTTTTTACGAACCACTCGGGAACGCTATTTACCACTAGAGGCTGCGAGTTTTCTATCAGCGTCTCGCCATCTACTCCGGCTAGCTTTATCATCGAGTAGTATCCGCTGTCAAATACCGAATTTATCATCGTTTCAATGCCGGATAAATCATTTGGATTTGCTACCGACGCTATGGCAAGACCTAGCGAATTTGCCGTGTGTTTGGCGTTAGTGCCTAGCTGAGCGGAGATATAGTCGTTCGTCGTCGTAAAATTTAAAATCCCGACGGCTACGAAAATAACCAACATAAAGGAAATTATCGCCAGCATTATTTGTTTTAAAAGCGTCATCTATCCGTCCTCTTTCATTCTGTCGACTAAATTTAGCCATTTTGGATTTTGTTTTTTGTTTCCGCCGGGGATGGCCTGCCCCAAGCCTTCTTGTTTTGATAAAAATAGCGAATCACCGTTAAAACTATAAACGGGCGCTAAGTCTTTTCTTTGCGTAGCTATTTTGATGTTTGGGTTGATATTGTCTAAAACTAGCGGTATGGACTTTGGGCTATCATAATAAGATAAAACCATATGCGCTTGGTTGTAATCAAGCGCTTTTACGTAAGTAAAATAAAGCTTTTGCGTGGAAACGCCGAGCTGCTTTAGGGTGAAGTACTTCGCCGTAACGAAATCCTCGCAATCCCCGGCGCCCTTGCCCAAAAACTCCATTCTCGTAGCCCAGTAGTCTTTTTGTCCCCAAACTTCCCTGTCGTCTTTCCACTGTAAGCGGTTAAAAAAATCATTTACTTTTACGAGTTTTTCTTGCTCCGTGGCATCCTTTAAGCTCACCATGAGCTCGTTTAAGGCAACCACTCTTTTTTTGGCGTTTTGGCCGTAAACTTTAGCGATCTTGTCGTAGGTGGAGGCTTTTATAAACTCGCCTCCCGCAAAAATCGCGAACACAAAAAGGGCGCTCGCTAAAAACGCCCTCCTGTATTTGCCCGCGCTTATGCCAAATTTCATAAAATTTATCTAAATTTTAGTCTAAGACTATCTTAGATCCTCGGCTATCGAGCACGCGCCTTGGATATATTTTTTAGCAAATCCAGGCTCAAAGCTATCGGTAATCATGCCCATATTATCAAGAAGCCTAAATTTAGCATATAAAAGCTCTTTTTGAGTATTTACGATCTCAACCAAAGCGTTGTTGTATTCGCTCTCAGCATCAAGCAAGTTTATAAGATCGCGTCTGCCGATCCTAAACTCGTCCCTATACGCATCAAGCGTCTCTTTTGCGTATTTGACGTGCTCGTTTAGGTACTCGAGTCTTTTTTGATTTAGCACGTAAGTCTGCCATGAAAATTTAAGACTCTCCGAAAGCTCTCTTTTTACCCTCTCAAGTCCGTGAGACGACTCGGTAACGGCTAGGACGGCTTTTTCTTTCTCTAGCTTATCTGAGTTTTTGTTGTAAAGATTATATTTTAGTCTTAGCAAAACGTCGTAAGAGGTATCTTTATAATCGTCGTAAAATACATCGTTTCTCTCGTGATTTGCGCTGGCTTCGAGATCCACCTTCGGTCTAAAAGCGGCATTTTTCTCATTAACGACGGATTGATTCATTTTTATATTTGCATCTTGCAAAAGCACGCTCGGGTTACATTTCATAGCGATGTTGTATACCGCGCTTTCGCTTCCCGGCAACGGCAACTCAAAGCTTGGAGCGACCAAATTTTCCGCCGCGATTCCTTTACCGTAAAGTTTCTCAAAGGTACTTAGAGCGTCGTTGTAGTTGTTTTCGCGAGAGATCAAATTTGCCTGAGCTAGCGTGAGGCGAGAGCCGGCCTGTCTCTCCTCGGAGCCTCTAGCAAAGCCCGAGCTTGTTCTATCTTTGATTTGCGAATAAATTTCCTCGTGAGTTTTTACGTTTGATTGCGCGATCTCTAATAACTCTTTGGTTTGAAGCACGGTGATATACGCGTTTGCAAACTCAAGCGTAAGTCTGTCGGCTTTTTGCGCCACGCTATAAGCAGCCGCATCCATCCTGTGGCTTTGAGAGATCATTCTGTTTTTATCGGCTCCGCCGTTGTACAAATTTTCCGTTAGCGTCGCGTTTGCGGTAAGCCTTTTTCCGCTACCTTTTTGTACGGTTATGCCGTTATCTATTTTTTCTTTTCTGTAGCCGTAAGTTCCGCCGATATCAAACGTCGGATAGTAGGCATTATTGGCGATATTTAGGTCTTTTCCGACTTGCATATAGGCATATTCGGTCTCTTTTAGGCCCGGGTTTTCAAGAAGCAGGTTTTTAACTGCTGCATTTAGGCTAACTTGACCGCTCTCTTGCACGCCGTTTTCAAGGTAGCCAGCTCCCATCGGCTCCGGCGCTTCTTTAAACGTCAAATCTTGTTTTTTTCTTAGACCCGGCTTTGGAGCTTTAGCGGCATCTTTGCTTTCGCTTAAATTTTGCGTTTCATCGCCTGAAGAAATAGAGTCTTTAGCGACCGCACTATAAGCGTCTACGTATCCTGCCGCCTTGATTTGAGCCGTTAAATTTTTAATGCTGTCTTTATCCAAAGACTTGGTTCTAATGGCTATGGCACGGTATTTACCGAAAGTACCGCTTACGACTTTTTCCACCCCATCAAAGTCCCCGACCTTGCGCTCTACGCTAGCTCTGGCGCTCTCTATCGCTTCTTCTTTTACGTCGTCGCCGAAGCTACTCACAAATACGTTATATTCGTCATTTGCGAACAACAAACCGCAAACTAAAAAGCTAATCGCTGCTGCTTTTCTCATAAAAATCCTTTGTAATTTATTTTAAATTAACGCTAATACATTAACCCGCGATTATATATTATAAAAAATAAAAAAGTTATAAATTTACAAAAGTGCTTTTGCGATTAACTCTATCGGGTTCTCAAATTTTACATCAGAACCGCTGATGTGTAGTGCATTTGAAATCTGCATTTTACAGGCGCTACACTCCGCGCTTACGATTTTTGCGCCCGAGTTTTTTATCATCTCGGATTTTCTTTGTCCGGCCGCGCGGCTTAAGTGATATTTTTCAGATTGCATCGTCACGCCGCCAAAACCGCAGCACTCGTTTGGATCTTCCATTTCGGTCATTTCATAGTTTTGAGCGAGCAGCTTGCGAGGCTCTTTAAAAATACCTTGCATTTTTCTAGCGTGACAAGGGTCGTGGTAGGTCACGGAGGTCAAATTTTTGCCTTTTTTAGCCAAAATTTCAGCCAAATTCGTGAATTTCTCAAAATACTCCGTCGCTAAAAATATCTTCTTGCTCACCGCTTTCGCACGCTCTCGCCAATGCTCATCATCATGAAAGAAGTGCTCGTAGTCGATCTTTATCATCGCCGAGCAGGTCGCCTCCGGCACGATGATAGCGTCTAGTTCGCCCAGCATTTTTTCAAAATACTCGATATTTCGCTTTGCCAAAACCTCGACCGTCGCAAAATCTCCCGTAAAATACGCCGGCGCACCGCAACAGGCCTGCTTTTTCATCAAATTTAAATTTAACCCAAGCTCGCGAGCTATCTTAACAAGAGCCTCGCCGATGCCCGTATACGCATAGTTTCCCATACAGCCGATGAAAACGCCGATCGTTTTATCGCCGCCGTTATCGATAAACTCGGCGTGCGAGTTTAAAAAGCTCTTTTTGCTAGCAGTGGGCAAAAGCCGCTCTTTTTTCACCATCGGCAGGCTAAATCTCGGACTCATCGCTCCTTCGCGGATCTTAAACGCGCAGCTTTGAAACACATATCCCAGCCTCGCGCAAAAGTCCATCACCGCGCGGTGGCGCAGTAGCCAAAAAAACGCCTTTTTATACCACGCTATGCCAAATTTCTCCGCGATATCGCGACGGACGTTTTCTATCGCCGTATCCACGCGCAAGGAGTTTGGACATACCTCGACGCAGTTCGTGCATAAAAAGCAGCTCTCAAAGATATTTTTCGCGCTTTTATCAAGCTTTAGCTCGCCGCGCTCGTAGGCTCCCACGAGATCTAAAAAGCCGCGCGGAGAGGTCGTTTCGTCGGAGTTTATCTTGTGGATCGTGCAGACCTGGATACATTTGCCGCATTTTACGCATTTATCTGAAATTTCGCTAAATTTAAACATGTCCGCCCATCAAACCGTTTTTGAAAA
Organism: uncultured Campylobacter sp.; assembly: GCA_963525055.1. Taxonomy (GTDB): domain Bacteria; phylum Campylobacterota; class Campylobacteria; order Campylobacterales; family Campylobacteraceae; genus Campylobacter_A. Next base: position 10,019 of record CAURKE010000002.1, read on the forward strand.
TCGGCGTAAATTTTCGGGTATTTTTTTCAAATACGCGTCAAAACACATCGCGATATTTCGGATGATCAGCGTGCCCGTCTCGTTTACGCTGATTTTTTCAGGCGTTACAGTTACAAATTCACTCAAATTTTCAAGCTCCACCAAGTCATCCTTAAAATACTCGAAAAATTTGATGTCAAATTTAGCCTCGACCGCCTTGATATCAAGAGCGAAGTTGCTCATCAGGCTCATTATCACGGCTTTTCTGATTAGATCGTCGCCAGTTAGATAAATACCCTTGCAATACGGCAAAACGCCGCTATCTAGGGCTTTTTCGTATTCGTCCATGTCTTTGAAATTTTGCGCGTAGTATCTTTGCCCTTCGCCGATACTAGTTAGTCCGATACCGATAAGATCGGCTCCGCCCTTAGTCGTGTAGCCTTGGAAGTTTCGATGGAGCGTGCCGTTAGCTAGCGCAGCAAAAAGCTCGTCGCCGGGCTTTGCAAAGTGATCCATACCGATCATTTTGTAGCCGTTTTTGATAAAAAACTCGGCCGTGTATTTTAAAATTTCAAGCTTAGTTTTAGGGCTAGGCAGCGTGGCTTCGTCAAATTTACGCATAGATTTTTTTATCCACGGCACGTGCGCGTAGTTAAACACCGCCAGACGGTCGGGAGATAGCGTCAGAGCCTTATCCAGCGTCGCTTTAAAGCTCTCTAGCGTCTGATACGGTAGGCCATAGATCAGGTCCATATTTATCGAGTTTATGCCCTTAGCGCGCGCCATATCCACGGCGTTTTTGGTGATTTCGTAGGGCTGGATGCGGTGGATCTCTTTTTGTACGCACTCATCAAAGTCCTGCACGCCGTAGCTGATACGGTTAAATCCGTGAGATACGAGCACATCAAGCTGCTCGCGGGTCAAAAATCTCGGGTCGATTTCGCAGCTGATTTCAGCCTCGGGCGAGAAGTTTTTAAATTTAGCCTTTATCATTTTGATGATTTCATCAAGCTGATCCGCGCCGTAAAAGGTTGGAGTGCCGCCGCCAAAGTGCATTTGCAGCACGGGCGCGCTCGTATCGAGGTTTGCCGCTAGCAGATCAAGCTCTTTTTGCAGATACTCCATATAGCGCGTTTTGCGGTCCTCTTTACTCGTATAGATCACGTTGCAACCGCAAAAATAACAGGCACTGCGGCAAAACGGTAGATGCAAATAAAGCGAAAGCGGGCGCGAGGCGTCGCGGTTTTTTAGCTCCCGCAGGTAGTCTTCGTAGCTAAATTTATCGCTAAACTCGGGCGCGGTCGGATAGCTCGTGTAGCGCGGTCCCGGGCGCGAATACTTCACGTAAGCGTCAAAATCTATCATAGCGTTTTATTCCTCGCGTTTTTCATTAAATTCTGCATATCGACGAACAAATTAGGATACTGCTTTTTGATACCTTTTACCAGTTTTTCCAAATTTACGTCTATGCTTTTTTTATTTTTATTTTTTGCGGCAATCTTGCGTATCTCGTCCATCGCCACGACCCAAACGTCGGCGAAGTCTATCGGCACGTTCTGCCAGATCGTCTTTTCAAGCCTTAGCTCGAAATTTTCCTTTTGGACGTTGCGGTAGGCTTCGATGAGCTGCGAGAGCGATTTTAACGAAACCATCGTGTGTAAATTTTGATTTTCGTCAATGCCAAACCACGGCTCCACTCCGTCCCACGAGCCGCTTTTTAGGCTGAGGCTCATTTGACTCGGATCGCTTGTCGGCACGATCTCAAATATCGTTTTCTCGCCCTCTTTTATCCCAAGCTCGCCCGAAATTTCGTCGATTTTTTCGTATGTTTTTTGTAGATTTTTTTCTTTCATTTACTTCCTTAACTTACCCGTTTCGCTGCCTATCTAGCCAAACCATCACGCCTTTTTGCGCATGCAGGCGATTTTCGGCTTCGGCAAAAATCTCATCTGCATGCGCTTCAAAGACCGCCTCGCTCACCTCGTATCCGCGGTAGGCCGGCAAGCAGTGCAAAAATATCGCGCCGCACGCGGCTAATTTCATCAAATTTTCATCCACGCAAAATCCGGCAAAATCCCTCAGGCGCTTTTCTTTTTCCGCCTCTTGCCCCATCGAGACCCAAGTATCGGTAGTGACGACGTTAGCGCCCGATACGGCTTCTTTTACGTCATGAGTTAGATAAATTTTAGCTCCCAAAATTTGAGCGTTTTTCATCGCTAAATTTACTATATCAGCGTCCGGTTCGTAGCCCTTTGGCGTAGCGATCCTTAGCTCAAAGCCGAGCTTGCTAGCTAGCATCAGCCACGAGTGAGCCATGTTGTTGCCGTCGCCCACAAACGCCGCTTTTATCTCGTCTATTTTTAGTCCGCATTCGACCGCCGTCATGAGATCGGCCATCAGCTGCACGGGATGAAATTTATCGCTAAGGCCGTTTATCACGGGCACGCGGCTAAATTTGGCAAATTCCTCGAGCGTTTCGTGGCAATTAACGCGAGCCATGATGAGATCGCACATTCGCGAGATCACGCGAGCAGTGTCTTTTATCGGTTCGCCGCGCCCGATCTGGATATCGCTCGAACTAAGAAACAGCGCGTGTCCGCCAAGCTCGTTCATCCCCACGTCAAAGCTCACGCGCGTTCTGGTAGAGCTTTTCTCAAATATCATCGCTAATTTTTGATCTTTTAGATACGGCTTAAAATCTCTCGCCTTAGCCTCTTTTTTTATCTGCAAACCCAAATTTAAAATTTCGATGATTTCGTCTTTACTAAAATCGTTTAACGTTAAAAAGTGCCGCACTTTGCCCCCTTTAAATTCCCAAATTTGCCCATAAATTAAGATAAGGCGCAGTATTTTTGAGATGATTTTGAGAGTTGTGCAGAAATTTTAAGTCAAGGCTAGACAAATAGTCTGCCGCAGACTTAAAATTTCAAATCTCTCTCAAAAGCGCTCAAAAAGACAAGCCGCTAGCCCCTTAAAATTTGAGCCGCTTCTTTGGCATGATAGCTTATTATCAAATCCGCCCCCGCCCTCTTAAATCCTACTAGCGTCTCCATCATCACGCGCTCATAGTCGATGACGCCCGCTTTTGCTGCGGCTTTTAGCAGGGCGTACTCGCCGCTCACGTTGTACGCGCAGATCGGCAGTCTCGTCGCTTCTCGCAGATCGCGGATGATATCTAGATACGCCAGAGCCGGTTTTACCATCAAGATATCGGCCCCCTGCGCCTCGTCCTCCAAACTCTCGCTCACGGCTTCTAGGCGGTTTGCGGGATCCATCTGGTAGCTTTTTCTATCGCCAAAGCTCGGCGCGCTCTCTGCCACGTCGCGAAACGGCCCGTAGTATGCCGAAGCAAATTTGGTCGAATACGCCATAATCGGCAAATTTTCATATCCGCTCAAATCCAGCGCCCCGCGCAAGGTAGCGATGATGCCGTCCATCATACCGCTTGGAGCGATCATATCGGCTCCGTTTCTAGCGTGGATCAGCGCTTGTTTAGCGGAGATCTCTAGCGTCGCGTCGTTATCGACGGTCTGGTGGACGTGATCTAAGATACCGCAGTGGCCATGATCGGTGTACTCGCAAAAGCAAAGATCGGTTATCACGACTAGATCAGGAAATTTATCCTTTATCGCTCGCAGCGCGGTAGCTATGATGCCGTCATCGCTCAAAGCGTCGCTGCCTACGCTATCTTTTAGGCTAGGAATTCCAAATAAAATAACTGCTTTTATGCCTAAATTTCGCACGACTTCGCACTCTTTTAAAATTTCGTCCAAACTCATCTGAAATACGCCCGGCATCGAGCTTATCTCTTTTTTCACGCCATTGCCTTCGACGACAAAAAGCGGATAGATAAAATCACTCGCGCAAACGCTAGTTTCGCGCACCATCTCTCTGATCGCTGGATTTATCCTGAGCCTTCTAAAACGTTTAAACATAATTTTCCTTTTACTTCGCTACAATTTACGCTTAGTGTAACATAATAGGAGTTAAAAATTTATGAATATCGAGCTTTCAAATACGGCAAATTTACCCTCTCGTTTCGGGATATTCGAGATAAAGGCGTTTAAGGAGGGGGAGAAGGAACATTTAGCGATTTATAAAAAACCTTTCGGCGAGGTCGTAAACGTCCGCATCCACTCCGAATGCCTAACGGGCGATGCGATCGGTAGCCTAAAATGCGACTGCCGCGACCAGCTCGAAGCTAGCCTAAAATACATCGAAGAGCACGGCGGCATGGTGATTTATCTGCGCCAAGAGGGGCGAAATATCGGCCTACTAAACAAAGTAAACGCCTACCACCTGCAAGATGAGGGCCTTGACACCATCGAGGCAAATCACCAGCTAGGCTTTAAGGCCGACGAGCGCACGTACGAGATCGTGGATTTTATCTTAAAGCACTTCGGCATCGAAAAGATAAATTTGCTAACCAATAACCCAAAAAAACTGTCCGGGCTAAAATGCGTACAAATCGTCTCTCGCGTGCCTATCGTGATACATGCGAACAAATTTAACGAAAACTACCTGCGCGTAAAAAAAGAGCAGATGGGGCATATGCTAGATGAAAATTGACCTACCTAGGGATTTTGACGCGCAAACGGCGAAATTTAGCGAGATTTTGGCCAAATTTAACCGCGTGCACAGCCTCACCAACTACAAAAATTTAAACGAGCAGATAGTAGATAGCATAGCTCCGCTTGAAATTTTCCCGCAAATTTGGGGTGCTAAAACGGCGATCGACGTGGGCAGCGGAGCGGGCTTTCCGGCGATATTTCTTGCCATGATTTTAAGGGAGTGCGAGTGGCATCTCTTTGAGCCCAGTCCGAAAAAATCGGCATTTCTAAGCTACGTCAAGGCCGAGCTAAATTTAACCAACGTCCGCGTAAAATCTTGTAAGATCGAGGACGGCGAGCCCTTCGCAGCGCAGCTAATCACTAGCCGCGCGCTGATGAAAACGAAAGATTTGCTTGGGATTTGCGACGGTTTTTTTGACGCGCAAACTCAAATTTTACTCTACAAAGGAAGCAGCGTACAAAGCGAGCTAGAGGGGCTCAAAGCCCAAATTTGCGAGCGCGGCAACCGAAATTACGTACTTATAAAGGGCGGCGATGTTATTTAAAATTTTGGCTTTTTTAGCGGTTTTAATCGCGATTTATTTGATATTTTTTAAAACCCGCGTCAAAAGAGGCGTAAAAGGCGGCGCAAAAAAAGAGGACAAAGAGGCCCAAAATTTCGTCGAATGTAAAAAATGCGGCACCTTTATAGAGGCTAAAGACGCCGTAATAAGCGGCGGCGGTTATATCTGCGAGGACTGCATAAAGGATAAAAAATGAAACTAATCGGCCACGAGCTAGTGCCCTACGAGCCGCTATTTTGGCGAGAAAATGCTCGGCAGATCGAAGCGGGCAAGCAAAATTTATTTAAATTTGACGCAACAGTGATAAAGCGCGCGCAGGAGCTCGGCGCCCAGTTTAGCGTCGAAGCTGAAAATCTAAACGAGATCATCGTCGCAAATGCAGCCGGAGCGAAATTTATCATCGTGCCCCGCGAGCTTGCCGGTAAAGCGGCAAAGCTAGCGCAGGATTATCTATTTGACGCTCAAATTTGCGTGATCGTTAGCGGTGAGAGCGAGCTGGCCGAGCTGGCTAAAACAGGCGCGGACGCCGCGATTTTTAAAAACGCCGTAATAGGCAAGGATAAAAGATGATAAAATTTCCACCGTTATATCTAAAATTTTTAGAAAATATCGAGGGCGAAGAGTGTATAGACGTTTTTAACGAAATGGGCGCGGGCGCCTATCTATACGGACGCGCGTCTCTAGCCGAGCGAAATGAAACCTACGAAGTAGCGCTTTACGAGCCAAATTTTTATATGATAGGTCAAGACGGCGACCTTGGATTTTTCATAAAATTAAACTCGGACGATGCTATTTATTTTAACGATTTAGGCGCGCTGGGATCGGCTCCGATGCGCCTAGCGGAACGAGATATTTTTGCCCTCATAAAAAAGATAAAAGACGGCGGCAAGATATTTTCGTAAAATTTTACGAGTAAAGGAAACAAATGGAACTTTTTAAAACCGCATTTTTGATGACGGCGCTGATGCTGCTTTTTATTGCCGTGGGCGGCGCGCTAGGCGGCACTAGCGGCATGCTGGTGGCATTTTTGATTGCGCTTGGGATGAATTTCTTTTCATATTTTTTCTCGGACACGCTCGTGCTAAAGCACTACCAAGCCGTGCCCGTAGACGAAGCGCACGCGACGGGGCTTTACCAGATCGTGCGCGAGCTTTGCGCGAAGGCGAATTTGCCGATGCCAAAGATCTACATCATCCCGGAAGCCGTTCCAAACGCCTTCGCCACGGGTCGTAACCCGAGCCACGCCGCAGTAGCCGTGACCGAGGAGCTGCTAAATCTGCTAAACAAAGACGAGATCGAAGGCGTGCTAGCTCACGAGCTAAGCCACGTGCGCCACTACGACATCCTGACGGGCTCTATCGCGGCGGTATTTGCGGGCGCGATCGCGATACTGGCAAATTTCGCGCAGTTTGGCGCGGCGAATCGTCAAAGCAAGCAAAATCCACTGATGCTAATCGCTCTAGCCGTCATCATGCCGCTGGCCGCCACGATCATACGCATGGCGATCTCGCGGGCGCGGGAGTTTGAGGCCGATAGGGGCGCTGCGATGATAACGGGCAAGCCTCAGCACCTAGCCGGCGCGCTGCGAAAGCTCGAGGACTACGCGCGCGGACGCGTGATGGCAAACGCCGACGAACAAAGCGCGCATATGTTTATCATCAACCCTTTTAGCGGCGTAAAAAGCGCTCTGGGCTCGCTATTTCGCACGCACCCGAGCACCCAAGATCGCATCGCCGCGCTAGAAAATTTACGCTCGCAACTAGATGGCGAAAACGGCGTGAAAGAGTATTTTAGAAAGTAAATTTGACGGGCGAATTTAAGCGCAGGTCTTGTCGTCAAATTTAAGCAAAACGGCTCGGCTTCGGGCTTTAAGTTAAAGCAATTTAACTCCGCGCCGCGTCAAATTTGACCGTCCGCGTCAAAGCAAATTTATCAAAAAGGCAAAATATGAAAATAGCCGTAAACGGCGCAAGCGGATTTATCGGCGGCGAACTGTGCCGCTTTTTTAGAGCCCAGGGGCACGAGATAGTAGCTATCCCGCGAGCCGCCTACGCCGACAAAGACGCGCTCAAAAACCTCATCGGCGGCTGCGACGCGGTTATAAATTTAGCCGGCGCTTCTATCGCCGCAAGGTGGAGCGAGGCCTATAAAAAGCGCCTTCGCGCAAGCAGGATAGAGACTACGCGCACGCTGGTTTGCGCTATAAACGAGCTAGAAAACCCGCCCTTTTTCATCAGTGCTTCAGCCGTGGGGATATATGAAAACGGGCTTGGTCACGACGAGAGCTCGGTCAAATTTGACCGCGGATTTTTGGGCGAGCTAGCATGCGAGTGGGAGAGCCAGGCCGCTAAGGCGCGGACGCAAACGGCGATATTTCGCCTAGGCGTGGTGCTGGGACGAGGCGGCGCGCTGGGACGAGGCGGCGCACTGGGACGAGGCGGCGCGCTGGCTAAGATGCTGCCGGCATTTAGGCTCGGTCTTGGCGGCAAGATCGGTAGCGGCGAGCAGGCGTTTTGCTGGATTCATATCGCCGATTTGCTAGAGGTGTTTAAATTTACCTTGCAAAACCGTCAAAGCGGCGTTTTTAATCTCGTTTCGCCGATTCCTAGCACCAACGGCGAATTTACTCAAATTTTAGGCGAGGTTTTGGGGCGACCTACGTTTTTTAAAGTGCCTAAATTTGCGTTAAATTTGATGCTGGGCGAGGGATCTAGCGTACTGCTTGAAGGTGCAAAAGTCTATCCCAAAGCCTTGATAGAGAGCGGATTTAGCTTTAAATTTAGCGATCTAAAAACGGCGCTTCGGGATATTTTGAAGTAAATTTAGATAATTTTGCCCGCTTAGCCAAATGCTCCGCTTCGGTTTTTGCAAAATGCGGCTCGCGCCAACCCAGCGTAAATTTGACGCCGCTACGAAAATTTAGCCGCATAGAATCTCGTCCGATTTTATCGCAAATCCAAATTAAAAACGCCGCCGTAGAGGCATAAAAGCAAATACGGTAGCGCCTAAAACATAGAATGCTTTGCCAGCTGATATGGCAGGTTATAAATCGGTAAACAAAATTTAGCAAACCTGACGCTTAGGCAAAATTAGCACGATCCGCCCAAAAAAAAAGCGATAAATTTTTTGACCGCCAAACGATGTCTCAAATTTACAAAACCGCGAGCCGATATTAGGCAAAATTCGGCGTAAATTTGAATCAGACGGCAAATTTACGCTTTTGAAGATAGTAGACTAAGCTCATAAATTTGGAAAGCCAGCTTTTGTCGCTAGTTCTGCGCACAGAGCTTGCCATCCCGCGCGCTCAAGCGTACTTGCGAGAAGTTTTACTCAAACCGCCTCGAGATGCTAGGCGAGAGCTTAGTCAAAACATCATAACTGATCGTTCCGAAAAAATCCGCCCAAACGCTAGCGTCGTCAAATACGCAAATTTTATCGCCCGCGTCTTCGCAGCAAAAGCTATCCATCGACATTTTACCAAGCAGCCGCTGTCCGCCTGCCGTCCGTAGCTCGCCCTCGCCCGCATAGCGCAGCAATCCGTCGCCGTAGCCCAGGTCGTAAACGGCGATTTGCATATCTTCGCTTGCGCAAAATTTAGCGCCGTAGCCCGCGCATTGCCCCCTTTTTAGCACTCTGCCGCTAACCTTATGCGCCCAAAGCGACGCCACGCGCTTTAGCTCCAAACTATCGTCAAACTGCGCGTAGCCGTAGGCGGCGATGCCCACGCGCACGTACTCGTCCACTAGCTCGCCGAAGCGCTCGGTCGCAGCGGAGTTATGCGAGTGAAAGACCAAACCGTCGCCGCAAATTTCGCGCACCACGGCTTTTGCCGCGGCGAAATTTCGCCTCTGCACGAAATAATCGCTACTAAGCTCTTCGGCGCTTCTAAAGTGCGTAAATGCGCCGCAAATTTGCAGTCCGTGCGCCAAGGCCGACTCGCATGCCGCGCGCACTTCGCTCACCGAGACGCCGTTTCGGTGCATGAGCGTATCGACGGCGATATGCACGCGCGCGCCTTTTT
>CAURKE010000003.1:0-18786 GCA_963525055.1 uncultured Campylobacter sp.
GGCGACATAGCCAAGTGGTAAGGCATGAGCCTGCAAAGCTTTGATCCCCGGTTCGAATCCGGGTGTCGCCTCCAAAAATTATAAGGAGAGAAAATGCGTTATTTACTAGTGCTATTATCTGCTGCTTTGTTTATGGTTGGCTGTTCAAATACTTGGCGCGGAGCCAAAGAAGACACTAATAATGCCGTTGAATGGTCAAAGGAAAAAGTCAATAAAGGCGCTTCCTACGTTAAGGAAAAAACCGAATAAATTTGGCTATAATTAGCCAAAATAATTTCTACGGGAGATGGCTGAGCGGTCGAAAGCGGCGGTCTTGAAAACCGTTGAGGTGTGAAAGCCTCCTGGGGTTCGAATCCCTATCTCCCGGCCACTATTAATTATTGTATTAACTCCTAATATATTAGTATCTCCAACTTTTAGTTTTATTTTTGTAAATTTGAATATCTTTTTTTGATTTTATTGCGTGTATTATTTGCAGTTAAAGTAATAAATCTAGTAAGTGTCTTTAAATAAAACGCAGTTATTAACCGTTAGCCTAAGGCAAAGCCACCAAATATAAATATCGGCATAGTTTGGAGATTCGCTGACCAGTCCGTGACATATTTTATTTCTGTAGTTTAGCCCCATCGGCTCCGTTAATAGAAATTTTAGCTCTTCCGTAAAATCTATCCCGAGCAATTCATATATTTTTGGTTCTTACAAAAGCGAGTTTATGCCTTTTTCTGATTCTGCGCCGTATTTATTGATAGTAGTCGTAGGGATTTTTTCTTGTTGCGGTAAAATTCTCATCAAATGATTTAAAATTAAAAAAAATACATGAAGGCCGCAATATCAACTTTGCACCCAGATTCTGCACTGCCGAGCAGAACTACACTATAATTTCTGCAAATATCATAAATGCAGCGCATAAACACTCTATACTCCTCTAAATTTTGCCAAAATGCAGGCAGTATCGCCGCTATTATTTTTGGTATATAGATTGCCTATGCTGTTCATGCGAGCTCTTTTGCGTTTAAATAAATTAGCATTACTTGAACCCAACGCAATTATATGTTATTCTTACTCTTTGTATGTGGAATATCGAATCATTCCGTCATCGCAAATTTAATTAATCTCGGCTGTGCGATACGCTCGTAGTCTTTCGTGTTTAAAATGATAGAGCGATCTAGTAAGCCTGCATTAAAGGCGAGCTCGGCATAGCGCACAAGCAGGCTCGGATCGGCGATAAGCTCTAGCTCCTCATGAAAGCTAAACGGCGGAACGCTGCCAAAGACGCAGTCGGTTAGCCGCATGACCTCGTCAGGGCTTGCTAGGCTAGCTCTAGTACCGCCCAGTGCCTGCGCAATGAGCTGTAAATCAGCTTTGTAATCCGCTGGCAGCACGGCTAAAACATATCGTTTGACGCTACCGCCCTTTACGACGCAAGCGAGCGCCTTAGCCCCCTGCCCTAGCTCCGTGCCGCGCGCTGCGGCGACCTCGGCCGATGTTTTTGCGCTCGCGTGAGATACCGCGCGAAAGTCCGCATTTTGCGCGCTTAGCAGCTCTTTTAGCTTCTCAAAAATTTGCTCGGACATCGTTGTTCCTTTATTTAAAATTTAGTTTAAATTATACAGCAAATTTTTAAAACCGCCCTGCCCTTTTTAAAATTTAACAAGATAAATGCGTCTAAATTTGACCACATCTTGAGCCGCTTAAATTTAAATATTTTTGGCTATCATTTCGTAAATTTGCCTTAAAATAAACACAAAGAAAAAGAGCAAATTTACAAAGGAAAAATCATGCAGATCGATAAAATCCAAATCGAAGCAGGCTGGAAAGAGGCGCTAAAAGATGAATTTTTGAGCGAAAATTTCGCTCGCATAAAGGAAAATTTCTTGCGCGCAAAGGCCGCCGGCGAGGTCTATCCGCCAAATGCGCTGATATTTAACGCCTTTAATCTCACGCCGTTTAATACCGTCAAAGTCGTGATCCTGGGCCAAGACCCGTACCACGGCGCGGGTCAGGCGATGGGGCTAAGCTTCTCCGTGCCGCACGGCGTTAAAATTCCGCCGAGCCTCGCCAACATCTACAAAGAAATCCGCGACGATTTGGGCGTAACGGAGCCAAACTCTGGCGATCTGAGCTACTGGGCGAAGCAGGGCGTGCTACTGCTAAATGCGACGCTAAGCGTTAGTGCAGGACAGGCTAACTCGCACTCGAATTTCGGCTGGCAGGAGTTTACGGACGCTGCGATCAGGAAGCTTAGCGAGCGCGCCCAGAACGTCGTTTTCATGCTCTGGGGCAATCCGGCTAAGGCCAAAATCCCTCTCATCGACGCTAACAAACACCTTGTACTAACAGCAGCGCACCCAAGTCCGTTAGCACGCGGCGCGTTTTTTGGCTGCAGGCACTTTTCAAAGGCGAATTTGTATCTCGCCGAGCACGGTAAAGCGCCGATAGATTGGGATTTAAATAACGCGGTTTAGGATGGTTTGACTTTGCTACGATAAAGCGCGCTTTTGCGATTTGAGCTAAATAGGCTACGTCAAATTTGCATTCAAAAGCTTGCCAGACTAGGTTTGGCGAGTTTCAAATTTGATTGTAGGGCTTTTGACTTTGCTCGGCAAAAGCGGCTCAAATTTTCTATAAAACAGGCCTACTTTTGCGCCTTTTCTGCTCTCATCTCATCTAGCACGGATTTTATCTTGGCCGATTCGCGCTCGCAAAATTTCTCGTCACCGCTTTGTATGATTAGCGCCGCTTGGCCATCCTGCGCTTTTTGTAGCTCGCTAAATTTAAGCTCAAAGAGCCTAAAGGCCTGCGGATCGTCTTTTAGCTGCTTAGATTTTATTTCGTAAAGCTCGTTTAGGTAAATTTTGCTTTGCTTTACGTACTCCTCGCACGCGTTTTGAGCGCCTAAAGCCAGCGCGCCCAGAGCACAAAATATCAATATTTTTCTCATCGCCATCCTTTAAAATTTGCGAAATTATACACTTTTTTAGGGTTTAAATTTTATAATTTTCAAAAATTTAAAGGCGGAAAATGAGACGAAAAGATAGAGAATTAACTGCGCAGGAGGGGCTTGCGATCATCGATGCGTGCGAATACGGCACGATATCTTGCATTGGTGAGGCGGGCGAGATTTTTAGCGTGCCGATCTCGGTCGTACGCGAGGGCGAGAGCGTATTTTTGCACGGCGCGCCCGCGGGCTCTAAGGCAAAGCTGCTAAAAGACGGCAAAAACGTGACGCTGGTTTGCGTGAGCTACGCGCGGGTACCGGTTCTAACGGACGAGCAGCTAGACGCGATCAAGGACGACGGCAAGGCACTTGGCGCAAAAGTCTTTACGACCGAGTACAAATCCGCCGTCGCCGCAACCAAGGCCTACGTCGTGACGGACGAGGCGGCGAGGCTGCATGCGCTACGGCTACTTAGCGAAAAATATACGCCAAACTACATGAGGACCTTCGACGTAGCGGCGGCTCACGGGCTAAAGGCGATGAATATCTACGAGCTAAAGATCGCGAGCATAACGGCAAAGGCGAAGATTATTCGGGATTAAATTTACGTTTTATACGTCCTTATAGTAGTAAATTTGATGCTAAAATTTGATAAATATATAAAATTTGGATAGTAACAAAGAATTTGAAAAAACAAAAAATCCCTCCAAGCGGAGGGATAAAAATTATTTAGGTAGCGTAGCTATAACTTGTTTCATTTGGTCAAGAGCAGGTTTGCAAGCGGCCTCTTGAGAGTCTTTTGGAAGCTGAGCAAACTGAGCTTTTTGGCTCTCGTAAGTAGATTTCATAGCCGCCATCTGCGGGTTGTCTTTTGTTTTTTCAACAAACTCGTCAACTAGCTTAAAGTACTCTTCGCAAGAAGGTGAAAGCTCGGCTGCTACGGCAGATACGCTCATAACGCCCAATGCGGCAACTACTAACAATGACTTCTTCATGTGTTCTCCTTAAATGAAATAGAATTGAATTATATCACTTTTTCTGTAAGATAAATTTAAAAGTTTATAAAAAATGTAAGTTAATTTAAATAAAAAATAGATAAAATTATACCTATTATCAATTTCTTAATATAAAGGATAAGCTATGGGTAAATTTAGCATCATTGCGGCTGCGGTTTTGTTAAGCGCAGCCTCGGCTCTCGCGCAGACGGGAGGAGTGGACGGCAAATTTAAGCGCGCCGATAGCAATGCGACCGGATCGGTGAAGTTAGATATGGTATCCGTCACGGCAAACAGGAGCGAAACCGACATCGCTAAATATACGGGTCAGGTCAGCATTCTGGGCCAAAACGAGCTAGTCAAATCGCCGTCCGTCATCGACGCTCTTGGCTCGGTGCCCGGCGTCATGCTAGGAAACGACTACGGCAGGCAGGTCGGCCAGTACTATAATATCCGCGGATTCGGCTACCAAAGCGAAGCTCGCGTCATCATAGAACAAGACGGCATCAAGCGCTCGCCTTCGCTCTTTTCTAATCAAATTTCAACTTTCCGCGTCGATAATGATTTGCTAAAACGCGTCGAGGTCGTAAAGGGCGCTAGCTCCGTTCTGCACGGTAGCGGCGCGGTCGGCGGTATCGTGAGCATGAAAACTAAAGACGTGAGCGACTTTATAAACCCCGGCAGCGACTACGGCGTCACGATCGGCCACCGCCAAGAAAGTAATCACATGAACTCGAATCGAGCCGCCGTCGCAGCTAAACCGACGGAAAATTTCGGCATTTTGCTATACGGCAAGCATGCGGATTTCGGCAAGATAAAGATGGCTAGAGACGGCAAGCGATCGGGCGTAAAATACGCGGAAAACGACGAACAGGTAAACACCGTCTTTGCTAAAACCGAGTGGGCTATAACCGACGAGCATGCCCTGGAGGCTAGCGTATTTAACTATCACGAAAAATTCTCCTCCTCGCCTTGGCAGTCGCTTTATTGGAGCGAGGATGCAGAGCTGCCTACTTCTGGACGGCTAAAGCAACGAGACTATAGCGTGATATACAAGTATACTCCACTTAATAATAGATGGATAAATTTCTCCGCTCACTACTACAACGCAAAAGCTCTAAATCACAGAATCAGAACGGGCTTTAGCAGGGGCAATCCCGTCTATATCGACTACAAAAACAAAGACGACAGATGGGGCGTCAGGCTCAAAAACGAAAGCCTCTTTGACACCGGCGTGCTAGAGCACAGACTAGTCACCGGTATCGACTACGAGCATAGAAAAGAAGACGCGATATTTTGGTACAACGGCGAGCTTAGCGACTTCGGTTCGTTTCCGAATTTTTACAAAGACCTCGGTATATACGCGCAAGACGTATTTAGCGTAGGCAGGTTTGAGTTTACTCTGGGCGGTAGATTCGATAAATTTAAACGCGGAGTCAAAAAAGGCGATCGCAGCTCATACTCCGAGTCTAGATTTTCCCCGAAACTCGGCCTTGCATACGAGGTTTTTGACGGCATAAATTTACTCGCGGGTTATGCGGAGACATTTAGAGGACCGACGCCGAACGAAACGTCATCGGCAGGCCCGCTAAATCCGCACTACTGGTACATACCAAACCCCGATCTAAAACCTGAAATCGCAAAAGAGTACGAAGTGGGCTTTTCTATCGACAAACAACAGCTTTTAGGCGATGATGAGCTGTACTTTAAAGCCACTTACTACGACGGCAACATCAAAGATATGATAAATTTAAAAGCAAGACCGGACAAGGGCAATCCGCCGTTTGACGCCGAATCGCCAGGCAGACGCTATGGTATGTACGAAAACGTCGATAATGCAAAGCGCCGAGGCGTCGAGATCGAGTCCAAATATGCGATAAACAACCTTACATTCTCGCTCGGATACGATCATACGAAAATTTACGACAAAGCGACCAAAAAGATACTCACCGTATACGCCGACAAGCTAACTTTAGGCGCGATGTATAGATACGAGCCGTGGGGGCTTAGTCTGGGCGGCGATATGACGCACTGGTTTAGGCCTAACAACGACGAGAAATACTACGTCGTGCGAGGTAAAAAATACGAAAATGTAGACGAGACCTTTACCATTGTAAATTTCAAGGGTAAATGGGAACCTAAAAATTTCGACAGCTATCTACTAAACAAGGGGCTAAAAATCAGCTTCGGCATCAACAATATCTTTAACAAAGAGTACATTTTCGCTAACGGCTTAAAAGATACTTCTAGAGTGGGCAAAGGTAGAAACTTCTACGTAGATTTTGAAAAGACGTTTTAGCTTAACGCGGCGAGCGAACCAAATTTGGCTTAAATTTGGTTCGCTTTTGCTGTTAAATTTGCCGTTTTTGAGGGCTCGTTTTTGTTTAAATTCTGCATTTGCTAGGGCAGGGCGCTAGCGTCAAATTTTGCTTTTTTACCCGCTCAAATTTGACCCGTCCGCTCCCGCAAATCCGCTTCTTAATTTAAATTTGATTATAATGTCTTAAAATTTAAAAGGAGCAAATTTGCAAAATTTCGCCTTGAAATTTCGTCCAACGAGCTTAGACGAGATCTGCGGACAGCACGAGCTGGTGGGCGTTTTTAAAAAATTTATCGAAAACAAAAAAATCCCGCACAGCATATTTTACGGACCCGCAGGCTGCGGCAAGACGAGTTTTGCTCGCGTCGTCGCGCGGTCGATGGAGTATGATTTTTACGAATTTGACGGCGGAAATCTCAAGATCGAGGAGTTTCGCAAAATCCTAAAAAACCACGAAAACGCGCTTTCTAAGCCGCTATTTTTCATCGACGAGATCCACCGCCTCAGCAAAACGCAGCAAGAAGCCCTGTTAATCCCGATGGAAAACTACCGCGCCGCCATCATCGGAGCCAGCACGGAAAATCCATATTTCACACTAAGCTCGGGTATCCGTAGCCGCTCGATGTTATTTGAGTTTAAACCGCTTGCGAGCGAAGATTTTGAAAAGCTGCTTGAGCGCGTGCGCGGCAAGGTCAAATTTGACATCTCGGACGATGCCAAGGCCTATCTCGTAAAAAGTAGCGGCGGAGATGCGCGAGGACTCTTAAATTTACTCGAGTTTGCCGTGAGTCTGGGTAAAGAAATAACGTTAGAAAATTTAAAAACGCTGCGAGCTAACGCCGTTAGCGAAGGCGTTAGCGAGGACGACGTGCATTACGGGCTAGCGAGCGCATTTATAAAAAGCCTACGCGGTAGCGACGAAAACGCCGTTATATACTATCTGGCACGGCTTATCGACGCCGGCGAGAGTGCTGATTTTATCGCGCGAAGGATGGCGATATTTGCCAGCGAGGATATCGGTAACGCAAACCCTAACGCGCTAAATTTAGCCGCTAACGCGCTTGCCGCCGTTAGCAAGATCGGCTTCCCCGAGGCGCGGATAATCCTCGCTCAATGCGCGATGTATCTGGCTCACTCGCCAAAGTCAAACTCCAGCTACAAGGCCATAAACGCCGCACTGTCCTATGTAAAAAACGAGCCGCCGCTAAAGATCCCGCCCTATCTCATCAACACCGCGCCAGAGGCCAAGGACTATCTGTATCCGCATAGCTTTGGCGGCTGGGTAGAGCAAAAATACCTCGAAAAGCCGCTTAAATTTTACGAGAGCAACGGCATCGGCTTTGAAAAAACTCTGGATGAGTGGCTGGTTAAAATAAAATCTAAGGGCTAAATTTGGAAGGCTTACGTTAAATTTACGCCGACTCAAACTTGCCCTGCCGTCCTATCAAATTTTACAAAAAGCATTGCGGTCAAATTTAGCGCATTTTTAACTTTTGCATTTTTACAGACTTGTTAAATTTCTCGGTAAAATCTCGTAAAACCGTAGTAAAATTTGCAAAGCCCCGTTAGAAGCCCAGCCCTAAAATAAAACCTGCAGCATAAATCAAGAATATCCTTTAAAACCGCCCGCCTTGCCAAATTTAACTCAAATTTTACCTATATTTTTAAAATAGGCTAAAAAATTTTTATTATTTATTTTAGTTTTATATTTTTTTAAATATACTTGAAAAATTTTAAAAAATAAAGGCAAATCCATGCTCACCGACCTCGTAAGCTCTATAAATTCATTCCTTTGGGGGCCGTATTTCCTCATCGCGCTGCTTTGCAGTACGGGGCTTTACTTTACGATTAGGCTTCGTTTCGTGCAGATTTTTAAGTTTAAAATGGGGCTTAATAGGCTTTTCGGTAACTTCTCATTGCACGGCGAAGCGGCGGGAAAATCGGGCATGAGTTCGTTTCAGGCAGTCGCGACGGCCGTCGCGGCGCAGGTGGGCACGGGCAATCTCGTGGGTGCCACAACCGCGCTCATCATGGGCGGGCCGGGCGCGATATTTTGGATGTGGTGCGCGGCGTTTTTGGGCATGGCGACGAATTTTGCAGAGATCTGCCTCGCGCAAATTTACCGCACCAAAGACGACAGCGGGCACATGATCGGCGGGCCGGCGTTTTATATCAGTCGCGGGCTAAAGAGCCGCTATGCCAAGGTTTTGGCGGCGTTTTTTGCGCTGGCGATCATTTTGGCGCTCGGCTTTATGGGAAATATGGTTCAGGCTAACTCTATCTCGGACGGTTTTAAGGGCGCGTTTGGCATACCGCAGTGGGCGAGCGGACTGTTTTTGGCGACGATTTGCGCTATGATCTTTATCGGCGGGGTCAAAGCCATCGCCAGAGTCGCCGAAAAGATCGTGCCCGTCATGGCTATCCTATACGTTGCAGTCGGGCTTGTCGTCATCTGCTTTAATCTCGATAAAATTCCGGGCGTCATAGCGCTTATATTTGAAGCCGCGTTTAATCCGTCCGCAGCCTGGGGCGGCGCGACCGGAGCCACGATCGCTACGGCGATGAGATACGGTATCGCTCGTGGACTATTTTCAAACGAAGCAGGCATGGGCTCGACGCCTCACGCGCACGCCGCGGCTAACGTCAAACACCCCGTCGATCAGGCGGTGCTAGGCATCATGAGCGTGTTTGTAGATACCTTTATCGTGCTAAATATCACCGTTTTCGTCGTGCTTAGCGCCGACGTGATACATTTTGAAAACGGCAAAGCCGTGCTAACTGGTATCTCGCTCGTGCAAGAGGCATTTTCGACGCATGTTTTGGGGCATGCGGGTGGCTATGGATTTGTGGCGATTTGCTTGTTTTTCTTTGCTTTTACGACGATTTTGGGCTGGTACTACTTCGCCGAGATCAACGTGCGCTATCTTTTTGGCGCCAAATTCGTGCGAATTTTACAGATGCTAGTCGTCGGATTTGTGTTTGCGGGCAGTTTGCTAAAGATAAATTTCGTCTGGGAGCTAGCCGATATGTTTAACGGCCTCATGGTGCTTCCAAACCTGATCGCCATCATCGCGCTTAGCCCGGTCGTGGTTAAGCTCCTAAAAGATCGCGACGAAGGCAAAGAATACGATCCAAGCGAGTATATAAGGAAGGCTTGAGTGCCGTTTAAATTTTACGGCAACAGAGTGTATGCGCCGTAAAATTTATTTTTTATCGCCGCCTTTGCGCTACGTCAAATTTATGACTCAAATTTGCGCTACCGATAGCTTTTACGGCATCAAATTTGAGCTAAATTTAAACCCTTTCCGCCGCTTCTAAAACCACGCTTTTTAGCAAATTTACG
This sequence comes from uncultured Campylobacter sp., assembly GCA_963525055.1. GTDB lineage: Bacteria > Campylobacterota > Campylobacteria > Campylobacterales > Campylobacteraceae > Campylobacter_A. Next base: position 9,597 of record CAURKE010000003.1, read on the forward strand.
CCGTTAGCGATATCGCTCCAGCTGGAAAATTCCGCCGGATTGTGACTGATGCCGTCTTTAGACGGGATGAAGATCATCGCCGTAGGACAGAGCGCGCTCATATGCATCGCGTCGTGCCCCGCACCGCTTGGCATGATTTCAAAGCTAAGCCCGAGCGCCACGGCTTTTTGGGCGATGAGCTTGATGAGGCGGCCGTCCAGCGCACACGGCTCGTCGAAAGCTAGCTGCTTGATCTCGCATTTGACGCCGCGCTGGGCCTCGATGCACGAGATTTCGGCTAGGATCTGCTCGTATGCCTCCTCGCGCGTGACTAGGTCGATGCCGCGTAGGTCGATTAGCAGCATGGTTTCGCCTGGCACGACGTTCATGACGCCCGGCTTTACCGTACAGTTGCCCGCAGTCGCCACCACGCCGTTTGCCGCGTTTTCGCGCGCGACGTGCTCGATGGCCAGCACTATCTGCGCTGCTGCACAAAGCGCGTCGTGACGGTACTTCATCGCTGTCGTGCCGGAGTGCTGAGCCTGACCCTGCACGCGCACGCTAAATCTATGCGGCGCGGCGATGGCGCTCACTACGCCGATTTGGATGTTTTCATTATCCAGTAGCGGCCCTTGCTCGATGTGCAGCTCGAAAAAGCTCTCGTAGTTCGGCGTCAAATTTTTAGCCTTTTCGATATTTGCTAGATCGATGCCAAACTCAGCAAAGATCTCGCTGGTAGCGCGCCCCTGAAAGTCGCGCACGTCTTTTAGTTTTTCATAACCCAGTTTGCCGCACATAACCTTGCTGCCAAGCGTCGCGATGTTAAATCTGCTTGACTCCTCGCACTCAAAGACGACCAGCTCAAGCGGTCTGCACGTCTGCACGCCTTCGTCGTTTAGCGTTCTAATCAGCTCTAGTCCGCCCAGGACGCCGAGGATACCATCAAATTCGCCGCCGTTTATCACGGTGTCTAAATGCGAGCCAAACGCTACCGCCGGCAGTTCGGGCTCGGTGCCGTCGCGCCTGGCGAAGATATTTCCGATCGCGTCTATGCGTACTTTTAGCCCCGCTTCCTTACAGCGTGCGATAAATAGCTCTCTGGCGGCCTTATCCTCGCGCGTGTAGGCTAGGCGGCTCATCCCGGCGCCAAAACTTGCGTCATTTATGGCGTTTATCTCGCTAAAAAGCGCCTTAAGTCTATCTAAATTTATACTCATCGCCCGTCCTTTGTATTTAAATTTATCAAATTCTAGCTAAGAAGCATTAAATTTACACTTTAGTATTTTTATTTAATATAATATTTAATTTTTAGGATTTGGGTTTTTGCTAAATTTAAATAATATAATTTCGCGCCTGTTTGGTTTGTAGACTAACTTTTGGCTTGCGCATACTAACAAACGCTAACGTTATTTTTATCTAAATTTAGCGTTATATTCAGGCTTTAATAGATATTTTACAAACGAAGAGAAATAAAAATTTGACTAACAAATAGTCCAGTCGAATTTGATGGATAGAGTAAATAAATTTAACGATATTTTTTGTAGCCAGCACGGTAAATGGAGCAAATTTGCCGCATTAAAAAACTTTGGCTCGCAATGTATTTTACGAGCCAAAGTTAAATTTAACCGTTTAAACTAGCTGTGCGCCTTGCCCTTTTACGATCTCGCCGATGACGTAGCCGTCGGTGTTAGCGAGCACGAAGTCCGCGTTTTCTTTCGGCGCTACGACGATCATGCCTACGCCCATATTAAATGTCCTCATCATTTCGGCGGATTCTACTTTTTGCGCGATGACTTGAAATATCTCGGGAGTGCGGATTGCGGCGTGTTCGATCTTCGCACCCAGCCCCGCCGGAAATACGCGCGGCAGATTTTCCACGATACCCCCGCCCGTGATGTGCGCAAGCGCGTGGATCTTGTCTTTTAAATTTAAAAAGTCGCCGACGTAAATCCTAGTCGGCTCTAAAAGCACGTCGATGAGCGCGCGACCGCCGATTTTCTCGTCAAATTTTAGCCCAAGCTCGGCGATCACTTTGCGCGCGAGCGAGAAGCCGTTTGAGTGCAGTCCGCTGCTAGGAAGCGCGATGAGCACGTCGCCTTCACGCACAAATTTGCTGCGGTCGATCTCGTCCTCCTCGGCGATACCCACGGCAAAGCCCGCGAGGTCAAAGTCACCCTTTTCGTACATCGAGGGCATTTCTGCCGTCTCGCCGCCGATTAGCGCGCAGCGCGCTAGTTTGCAGCCCTCGGCGATGCTTTTTACGACCTCTTTGGCATCCGCAATCTCGAGCTTTGCCGTCGCGTAGTAGTCGAGGAAAAACAGCGGCTCGGCGAAGTTGCAGATGAGATCATTCACGCACATCGCGACTAGATCCTGTCCCACGCCGTCAAATTTGCGCGCGTCGATCGCAAGTCGCAGCTTTGTGCCCACGCCGTCGGTAGCGCCTAGGATCGCGGGCTTTTTGTAGCCTGCGGGCAGCCTCACCGCACCCGAAAACGAGCCGATACCGCCTAAAACGTGCGGAGTTTGCGTCGCTTTGACGAACGGTTTTATCGCATTTACGAAGTCATTTCCTACGTCTATATCGACGCCCGCGTCTTTGTAGCTTATCATTTTTGCCCTTTGTTGAAATTTGTTTAATTTTAGCCAAAAATTGCTAAAATCGGAGTAAAAAATCGGAGGCAAGATGCCGCAATTTAAACACGCAATCGTCATCACGGGCAGCATCGGCAGCGGTAAAAGTACGGTTTGCGAGATACTGCGCGAGCGAGGATTTGAGATCATTGATGCCGATAAGATTTCGCACTGCGTCCTTGATCGCTGCGCTGCGCAGGTGGCTGAAATTTTCGGCGCGCAATATGTCGTGCAAAAAGATGTGCAGGTCAAATTTGATGCCAGCAGAGATGAGGAAAATTTGACCGACTCCCGCGCTTTTGTGGACCGCAAAAAACTAGGCGAGCTGGTGTTTAAAAATCCTGCAGAGCTTACAAAGCTCGAAGCGTTGCTGCATCCAAAGATAATGGCTGAAATTTTATCGCAGGCGCAGGCTTTGGAGGCGAAAGGAAAGATTTATTTCGTCGATATTCCGCTGTTTTTTGAAGGCAAGAGGTATGAGTTTTTTGATAAAGTGGCGGTCGTTTATGCGCCTAAAGATACGCTGATCGCGCGCGTGATGAAGCGAAACGGGCTGGACCATGCCACCGCAAAACACCGCGTGGAACTGCAAGCGGACATAGAGCAAAAGCGGGCTATGGCGGACTTTGTGATAGATAATAGCGGAGATTTGGAAAATTTAAGACGCGAAACTCAAACTTTTTTGGAAAAAATCGGCAATTATATTTGCATCTATAAGGCTAAAAAATAGCTTGTATTTATTATATGGATATTTTTAAAATTTAATATTTCTTAATATTAGGATCGGTTTTATACAAATTTTGCCCTTGTGTCGCTTGGGTCAGAATTCGTATCGGCTGTTATAGCTTATTTTTACTTGCAGTCTTTGCTTTCAAGTTTTACTCGAATCAACTCTCTATCCTTTATATAATAAACAAAATCGACGCCCTCGGCTATCTCGCGTACGGCCTTTAACCGTGCATCTTCGCAAAATTCTTTTTTGAGTTCCTTTGCTTGCTCCTCTTTTAGCTCGGCGATATCTTTATCATTTAGCGCGCTTTCATCCGTTTCCAGCCCTTTACCGAGCGCATAATGATAAACAAAACGGCGGTTTTCGCAGACGATTTTCTCGAGCGTATTTATCTCATCTAGTTTACTTGGAAGGCCTGAATTTAGTCGTGCCAGCATCTCTTTTACGTTTGACGCTTCGCATAGGTTTTCTTCCGTCTGCTCTTTTGTATATTCTACCTTGCTACCTATAAAAACCTCTACGCCGATCCAGACCGCGGCGGCAATGCCTAAAATAATGAATAAAATTTTGTTGAGTTTGTTTAGGTTTTGATTTAGTTTTTGTATGTCTATTAACCCGTCTCACTTTTTTCGTAAAAAAATTTCTCATTTTTAACCTTAATGTAAAAAATGAGATTTTTTACCCCTCAAATTCAATCTCTATTTCGTAATTATCCGTACTCAATCTATGGCTTACGCTTTTGATGCTAAATTCGTTTGCTTCTAGCCCCGCTATACCGCTAAATTTTAGCTTTCCGCCCGCTACTATATTTGCTCCGGGCAAAGAACACCTGCCGTTTATTCCGCCACGTTGTAGTTCGTTTAGCTTGGCTTCGCCCTGCCTAAAAGCCTCGTTATCTGATTTTGGTTGGGCTATTTGCATCTTGTAGGTTTGCTCGCCCGAGCCTACCTTAATACTCTTTGTTTTTCCCGCTTCTATGTCTTGCCACTCTACTATAACAGCCCCGTATGAGTTTCTGTTGGCTTCGGTTATCTCTAAGGAGTAAAGCTCGGCTAAATTTAGATTAAAAGCGGGTAGGCTTTCATTTTTGGGAGTATTGCTCGTTTGTGTTTCGTCCCCTTTGGCGTCTTTGGATGCTATGACGATAGTGTTATTTTTTACGGCCATAATAAAGCCGTAATCAAAGCACAACCCATATAAGAAATCTAGATCCCCCGCGTCGTTTTGCAAGACGGAGGCGATGTTTTGGTCAAGTCCCGAGGTCTTTACGGCAAGCTTATTTTCGCCGGCTATTTTTCTTGCTATTTCAAATACTGTGGTATTCTCCCAGCTCCTGCGCTTTTTGATTTTTTGAGGGCTTGCGAAATTTACCGCCGTCGCTCTTACTTCGGTGGTATAATTTTTATAGTCTCTACTAGCCGTTTGCACGCTAAACGAGCCGCAAAGGTAAAGATCGTCCCCGTATCCTAGCCAAAGCTTTAGATTATCGCCGAATACGGGCTTGGCGTATATGCCGCTAACGCTAAAGCTTATCTCGTCGCTTTTGCTTCCCTCTTTGTCGTCGAAATTTAGGCTGATTAAATTTGCCCTGATTATCTCCGTAACGTCTTTGCCGTTTGCTTCGAGTTTGAAATTTGGGTGTTTTACCATAATTTGGCCTGTTCTTTGGTTTTTTCTTTTATTTCGGGCAAAAATACCTTGTCGCCCGCTTTAAGCGTAGCGCCCAGCTTTGGATTTAGAGCTAATACTTGCTCGAAAAATCTTAAATGCCCGTAATGCGCGTAAACGATAGTATCGAGCCTATCGCCGTCTTTAGCTATGTAAATTTTATCCATCGTAATCCCTTTTTAGCTCCAAACTAAAGCTCTGCGTAAAAAACGCTCCGTTTGGGGTAAATACGGCTTGTTTTTCGCTGATTTTAATAACCGCGAATCTGCCGAAATATTTGCCGTTTCCGTTAGTGAGCGGGTAGCTTTGCCTGCCGCGCGCCAGCTCGTAAAGCCTTTTAAGCGCAGTTTGTTTATCGCCGTTATAGGGCATAGTCTGCCCCTCTATATTCACGGTTTGGTTGCCGAGATTTGCCGCAAATAAAACGGGGTGATTTTGGATACGATCCTGCGAGCTTATGCCAAACTCGGTTTCGAGCGATATACCGCCTACTTGCTTCCAGTTAAATTTAAATCCGCCCAAATTTAGTACCATATCGCTACCTTTGCTCTCTTATTTCAGTATTGGCGCTGTTAAATTCATCTCTTTTAAGCGCCTCTTTGACGCCTCTTGTTATTTGAGCCTTAAAGCTTTCCAGATCGAATTTGCCGTTGCTCGAATTGAGCAAAAAATCGCCGTTAAAGCTTATATTTACGCTTCCGTTTAGCCCCGCAGCCTTGGCTTGATAGGCCGACTGGGGCTTGGTTGCCGCGGATAAGACCTCTTTGGCCTTTATCGGCGCGCCTTGAGGCTCTTCGTCGTTAAACCACGAAAAAGGGTTATACCAGTTGCTCTCTTTGCCGTCTCCTATGCCAAGAGCGTCTTTCGTCCAATCAGTAGCCGCCCCGAGCGCATCGCCGATAGAGCTAACGGTATCTACGACCCACTGAAATTTCTCGGATACCCAATCAAAAAAGCCCCCGAATATAGATCTCCACCACTCTACTACCGAATCGAATATAGAGCTAAAGAAATTTGAGGTAGCCTCCCAATAGGGCTTTACGCTCTCCCAGATATTTCCAAAAAAGGCTTTTACTTTGTCCCAGTTTTCTATAATCCATGCCGCGCCCGCTCCTAAAGCTACTACCAGGGCTCCGATGCCGGTAGAGATGAGGGCTAGGCGCATAATCTTCATACCGGCCGCAGCCGCTAGAGACGCGCCTCTTACCGCCGCCATAGTCGCCGCCCATGCTTTACCCGCGGAGTTTGCTATCCAGGTAGCCGCTGCCGCGGCTTTCATGCGAGTAGCTGTGATCAAATACGCAGCGTTTAGCTTTAGGGTAGATAGATATTTGAGTTTAAATACGCTATTTAAAAAGCTTATGCCAGTACCTAAAATTTTAACTTGTTGCCATGCCATATTAAGACTCCACCATAAAATTTTAAGCATAGGAGCCACTGTAATGATAGCGAGCATACCGCCCGCAATACCAAATAGCGCCTTTGAAAAATTCGGATACGCCTTGGTAAATGCGATTATAGAGTTTGCTACTTTTGAAAGTCCCGATATTATTAAATTTAGCGTCGGCAAAAACGCTTCGCCGATCGTAACGCCTAACGTTATAAAGCTTTGAGTAAGTCTTTCTAACCCGCTTTTAGTAGTGGCCAGTTTTGCCTTCATCGCTTCGTCCGTACTGCCGATCGCTCCTTTATCGTTTACTAAATTTACAGCCTGGTTGTATTGACCGATCGCGTTTACTAGCGAACCCATATCGTCGGCAAATTGAGTACCGAATAGATCGGTTAGCACGCCCATTTGAGCCTTTTTATCGACTTTGGCTAGAGTGTTTAAAAACATATCAAGCCCACCGCTAGCATCGCGTGCCATTGCAACCTTTAAGTAGTTTGCGTCCATTCCAATGCTTTGCAGAGCTTTTTTAAATTTCTCGTCTTGTCCGTCAATGTTTGCAAGTTTGTTAAATAGCGAGTTCATTGCCGTCGAAGCCACTTCGGGAGCTTTGCCTAGAGACAAAAAGCTGCTAGCAAGAGCCGAAATTTTATCGCCTTTAAGCCCCAATATCGAACCTGAGCCCGCCGTACGACCGATTACGTTTATAATATCTCTTGCTTTTACCATAGACATTTTATCGTCAAGATAGTTTATCTTATCGCCCAAGGTGGCTATCTCGTCTATACCTAGTTTGAGGTTGTTCATCGTTAGCGCAATCGCATCGCCCGCATCTTTACCGCTCATATCAAACGCTACGCCAATTTTAGAGACTAGCTTTGTAAAGTCTGCGATCTTTGAACTATCAAGCCCAAGCTGTCCGCCGGAAGCTGAAATTTGCGCTAGCTCGTTTGCGTTTACGCCGAGTTCTCGGCTTAGCTGTTTTATCTGCTCGCCTAAAATTTTTACCTCGTCTTCGCTTTTAAAATCGACGTACTTTTTAACTTCCGCCATCGAACTTTCAAAATCTACGGCGAGTTTAACCGGTACCGCAAAACTAGCCGCGGTAGCTAAGCTGCTTTGCCATTTGCCCAGCTCGCCGCTGATCTTGCCCAAATTCGTATCGATCTTTGTTTTAAAGGCGCCGATTTTAGCTATTTTTTCATTTAGCCCAGTAACGTTTTTTCCAACTTTTTCAAGCCCGGCGCTAAGCTTGCTAAGCGAGCTTATATTGCCCGATAACGCACTAAACCCGGCCGTTTTTAGGCTAATTAATATACCCACTTGCGTGCTATCCATGTCCGTTTTCCTTTCCTTGACTTTACGGCTTTTTTAGTTTAAAATATCTGCATGAAACGGCTCATTTTTCTTTTATTCGTCCTGCTTTTAGGAACTCTTGGCGCCTATATGATCGAGGGTAAAATGCCAAATAGCGATAATATCGCGGGCGGACTATTTTTCGGAACCGTCTTAGCCGTACCGATCTTCGCTTTGCTTAACGCTTTTGGATTAGCCCCGTGCGTCAAAGATCGCCCTACGCCTAATATAGATTTCCTTTTTGATGAAGGAAAAGACGGTAGCGTTAGCATTTTTGTAGCCTCGGCTCTAATTTTTTCAGGGCTAATAGGCTTTTTTAGCATTGAATTAGCTCTTGCTTGCGCCTTTGGCTCCATACTATTTCAGGGCGTTATTAAATTCTTAATAAGCTATATCTTTTACGCCAAACTTTGAGGTTTAGCCTTTAAAATTTCCATCGCTATTTTTAAAAAATCCTCGTATTCGTCTACGTAAAACTCCATAATTTCATCAAACGAAAAATGAAGCGCGTGTCCTATTATCGCCACGCCCTCGCGAGTGTGGCCTACGCTAAAAAACCCGCTACCGCGCTAAGAATAAGCGAGCAGTCTTTAGCCTCTAACTCCTCAAGCTCCGCTTCGCTCATGCAAGTAAGGTTGCTGGCTAGCCTAAAGGTCAAATCGGCCTCATTGCTTCTGCCTGCGCTCATAGCAAAGCGAAGATCTTTGCCTTTTGGATGCCTGATTTTAACTTCGTTGCCGTCTGATAACGTAACGACGGTGTATTTGATGCCGTCTTGCTCGATGATTTCGTTTTTCTTGCTCATTTTTATTCCTTTGACTTAAAATTTAAGGGCCTTTAAAAGCCGTTTAATCTATCGGCGCAGCTCTCGTCGCCGATAGAAAATATTGATTATTCGCCCAAATTTGAGCGCACTTGAGATAAATAATCTACCCCGCCTATTAGGCATATCATGTTCTCCACGTCAAACATGGCTAGCTGATTTTTCCCGATAGATATATCCATGAAATGCACGGCTAGCTTGATGCTCACTTCCATCTCTTTACCGCTTTCAAAGCTTCCCGGGTCTATCTCGGTAATATCTCCCGTTACGGCCATAGAAAAAGGCTCGGGAGCGCCTTTGCCCGCTTGAAATACGCTAGCCTTGAACAAAAAAGGGATTCTGTTGTTCCAAGTATTTAACCCGTATCCCAGATAGGTATTTTTATCGAGCACGCTTAGCTTAAACTCCATTTCCACCGGTTTTATCGTCCCGCTTGCAAAATTGCCGCCGAGCGCGCCTTTGGCTTCGATCGTCTCTTGTTCTATCTTTGGGATAGTTAGAGATTTAACGACGCCTAAATATCCTTGACCGTTTATAAAAGCGTTGGCCTCCTGTACCACCTGAGGTATCTGTCTTTTTACCATTTTTTACTCCTTATTTATTTAAATCGTTC
>CAURKE010000004.1:0-15078 GCA_963525055.1 uncultured Campylobacter sp.
AGTGAGCTGTCTGATGTAATCAGTCTGCGTAGAGATCATGTAAATGTTAAAATCTTTCGTTCCAAAGCTACTCTTACCGTCTTCTCTACTAGAATAAACTATATAGTTTTGGTAGGTGCTGACGGAGTTGTTGTTTTTGCCGTGATAGACCAACTGCTCAAAACCGCTTCCATCGACGTTTTGCGCGAAAACGTTAGGGTAGCCGAGTCTATCTGAAACGAAAACTACGCGTCTATCGCCATCGACGAAGTTGCCGTTAACATCTATGCCGCTATAGTTGGTTACCTGAGATAGTCTTTTTGAATTTAGATCGTATATATAGATATCAGGCTGATCTTGAGGAGCCATAGTTAGCAAAATTTTATCTCCGTTTTGACTAACATCAGAGGCTATAAGCATACCTCCCTTGCTATCTAAAATTTTAGTTTTTTGGCCGCTTGCGACATCGTATCTGTAAAGAACTAAATTTTTGCCGCTGTAATCAGAGTAGTAAAACGCTCTCTGGTCTGCCCCTATCCATTTAGGAAATATATTCAAACCGCCGCGAACAAGTACTTTTTGGTAGGTCAAAGTATAGTCGGCTATGACGATCTCGCTTTGCTTGGAGCCTGTTCCTTTAGCAAAAATGATAAATTTCTCCATCCAATTAACAGGAGGCATTTTTAGCTCGTTGATCAGCTCAACTATCGCTTTATGCGCGATAAACGGATACTTTGCTCCGTCGTTCATATTATAAATTTTCTCATACTGAGTAGTTGCAGTTTTTGCATTTATGAGCTTAACCCTAAGGCTTAGAGGCGAGTTTGGAGAACCCTCAAGCGCGTATCTAAATATAAGCTGCGCGCCCTTTTCGCTCATGACGTTCGTATTTGAGTCGCCCTCATAGCTACTTGCGACGTACTCGTCCACGACCTCAAAATCAGAGCTGACTTTTAGATCGCCCAGCATGATTTTGTGAAATTTGCTCTTAAAAGCCTGATCACCGACGGCTGTTGTGGCATCCTGAAGCACGATTTTTGGTAGGGCTAAGCCTTTGTTGATGACCGAAATGGTTGCATCAACAGCAAAAAGCCAACTGGCAAAAGCAAGAAAAAGTAAAATTTTCTTCATTTTTCCTCCGTTATTCTAGTTTATCTTCTAGTTTAGTTCCGAGCCTAACAGCTCTGCCTATCTGGGTAGGCGGCGGAAATTTCTCAAAAGTCATACTTTGTAAGAAATCCCTGACTTTGTCGTTAAATTCGCTATTATACGATAACTTTTTTATATCATAACTAAACGATCCGTCAATGTCGATAATAATCTCAACCTCCGCCTCATCGCTAGAATCGGCCTTATAGGCACTCCATTTGCTCTGCAAAATTCTGCTAATCGTGCCGAAATATTCATTGTATTCGCCGGTCATTTGAGACTTTGGAGTTTTGGCAACCTGATCTAGAGTGAGTGCGTTTATTACGTCGCTAGCCTTTTTTTGTTGGCTTGTTATCTGGACTTTTTCTGGCTTTTTGCGACTTTGCTCTTTTGGTTGTTCTTTTTTCTTAGCAACTTTGTCCTCTTTTAGCTTAGAGGTATCGATACTGCCGAATAAATCCTTTAAATTTGGCTCTTCTATCTTTTTTTCTTCAGGCTCTGGCGGTGCGGGATCTGGCTCAGGCGGCTTGTTTGTGGTATCCGGCTTAGGTTCTTCTTTTTTAACCTCTTCCTCTTTTTTTACAGGTTGAGGTTTTTCTTCTTTTACGACCTCTTTTTTAGGCTCGGGTGCTTTTACGGCGATGTCAGGCTCGCGCTCAACTATCATGATATCCATAAAAGCATCTTTGGTATCGGTGTATTTTTTCGGCTCTTCCTTAAAGTAAGTAAGCTTAATAAAAATACCGCTTATGATACAAAGGTAAAGAAAAGCCGATAGTAGGAAATAGCCGGAGGTGTTAAATTTGAGATCAAATTTATCCATTAGTCTGGAGCGCTACCTTTGTAAAGCCTGCGTTTTTTACGCTCTTTAGGACAAACATCACATCGTCGTATATAAGGCTTTTGTCAGCCTTAATATAAACGGGCGAGTTTTTATCGTATTTTGCGCCGATAAGCACGATGTTGTCGGGAAGCTCGCGTAGATCCATAGTGCTTTGATCGATCCTAACCTTTTTTGCAGCATCCACTATGACGGTCAAATCTTTTCTTTGAGCCGAGGATGTTTTGGTTTTTGAGCCGTCCGGTAGTAAAATTTGCTCCTCGTAAACGATAGTAGGCGTCGTAACCATGAGAATCGCCAACAACACAAGCATGATATCCACGAGCGGAGTTATGTTTAGCTCCGGAGTTTCGTCGAGATTTATCATTGATCTTCTTTAAGCGTTACGAGGATATCGACTTCGCGCCTGATGACGCCCATGAGCTCATAAGCTTTTCGTTTGATAAGCAAGCTAAACGTATAAGCTGGAATAGCTACGAATATGCCCGCTCCGGTAGCCACGAGGGCCTCGCTGATAGCTGGAGCGATAACGCCTAACGAAGCATTTCCTCCGCCTTGACCGAGCTGAGAAAATGTCTCCAAGATAGATACAACCGTACCGAAAAGTCCGATGAAAGGCGAGGTGGAAGCGATAATACTAAGCCAAGTGATACCGCTAGTCGCATTTCTCTCTGAAATACTAACCGCGACCGAAAGCTTTTCCTTAGATACGGAACCGCTTACGAATCTTTTTAAAACGGAGTCGTTTAGAGTATGCTTAGAGCCGCCCATTAACAGCGACTCAAGCGCGTTTTGCTCTTTTTTTTGCCAAGAGCTAAGCCCTGCCATACGAGACAAAAGTATGGTAAGGCTTATTATGAAATAAAAAGAGAGCCAACTAAGTACGAATATAGTAATAAAACTACTTCTTGATAAGTAGTTTAAAAAAATATCAAGCCCAGCCACTATCTTGTCCGAGCCATACTATCTAGTTTTGCTACGGCAGCAGCCATAGCGTTATTCTCGCTACTCATGCTAGCGATCAAATCCTTCGCCTTTTGCAATGAATTTGCTATCTCGCTCTCGGAATTTCCAGACACATGAACAGCACCGTCGGCAAGGATAGTAGCCTTACCTTCGTTTATCTCGGCATATCCCCAGTTTATCGCAACAGCATCATGACTTTTATCTTCGCTCTCGATGTCTATAACACCGGCTTTCAAAAGCGAAATAAGCGAGGCGTGTCCGGGCAAAACCCCGAACTCACCCTCACTACCAGGTAAAACTACGCTTTTAATATCGTTTGAAAACACTAAACCCTCAGGCGTAACGATTTCTAAATGTAATTTATTCATTACTTTTTCCTTTAAATTTAGGCTTTAAGTTTTTCAGCTTTTGCTATCGCCTCGTCGATGTTTCCTACCATATAAAATGCGTTTTCCGGCAAATCATCATATTTGCCTTCCAAAATTCCCTTAAAGCCGGCAATATTCTCCTCAAGACTTACGTATTTACCAGGACTTCCCGTAAATACCTCGGCAACGAAGAACGGCTGAGATAAAAATCTCTCGATCTTTCTAGCGCGGTCAACGGTAACTTTATCTTCTTCGCTAAGCTCGTCCATACCAAGGATTGCGATGATATCTTGAAGGTCTTTATATTTTTGTAAAACCGCCTGCACGCCGCGAGCTACTTTATAGTGCTCACCGCCCAAAATTTGAGGATCGAGCATTCTTGATGTCGAATCAAGCGGGTCAACCGCAGGATAAATTCCCTTTTCCGCAATAGCTCTGTTTAAAACGGTAGTCGCGTCAAGGTGCGCAAAAACGGTCGCAGGAGCCGGGTCAGTAAGGTCGTCCGCAGGAACGTAAACAGCCTGAACCGATGTGATCGAGCCTTTTTTAGTTGACGTAATTCTCTCTTGGAATTTACCCATTTCGCTTGCCAAAGTCGGCTGATAACCAACGGCTGACGGGATACGTCCAAGAAGAGCCGACATCTCTGCACCAGACTGAGAGAAGCGGAAGATGTTGTCGATAAACATCAAAACGTCAAGTCCCATCTCGTCGCGGAAGTACTCAGCCATCGTTAGACCTGTTAGAGCGATGCGGTTTCTTGCCCCCGGTGGCTCGTTCATCTGGCCATAGCACAAGGCGACTTTATCCAAAACGTTACTTTCTTTCATCTCGTGATAAAGGTCGTTTCCTTCACGCGTTCGCTCGCCAACGCCAGCAAATACGGAGTAACCGCTGTGTTTAAATGCGACGTTGTGGATCAGCTCCATGATAATAACCGTCTTACCGACGCCGGCACCGCCGAATAGTCCGACTTTACCGCCCTTTGCGTAAGGAGCCAAAAGATCAACTACTTTGATGCCTGTTTCAAAAATTTCACTCTTCGTGCTTTGCTCTTCAAACGGCGGAGGATCGCGGTGAATAGACCATTTTTTGTCAAATTCTACGCCCTCGCCCTCGTCGATTAGATCGCCGACGACGTTAAAAATTCTTCCCAAAACTTTTTCGCCGACCGGAACGCTAATAGGCGCACCTAAAGCCGTAGCCTCAAGGCCTCTAGTCAAGCCTTCGCTCATGTCCATAGCGATAGTTCTTACGCGGTTATCGCCAAGGTGTGCGGCAACCTCTAGTACAAGTCTATTTTGCTTGCCCTCAACCTCGAAATTTACTTCGACGGCTTCGTTGATCTTGGGTAAGTAATCCGTGAAATCGACGTCGACTACCGGACCCATTACCTGAGAAATGATACCTTTCATCCATACTCCTTAATTATTTCATTGATTCGACGCCACTGATGATCTCGATAAGCTCAGTGGTGATAGACTCTTGGCGAGCCTTGTTATACGATAGTTTTAGCTGCGCGACGCGCTCTTTGGCGTTGTTGGTCGCGTTATCCATCGCCTGCATCCTGGCGCTGTGCTCGGCCGCGAGGCTATCGACTAAAGCGTAATACATACTATACTCGAAATACTTCGTAAGTAGTTCATTTAAAATTTTACCGTCGTCGCTCGGCTCAAATTCCATCAAAGAATTCGTCTCAACCTCAACGAGTTTCGGCGGCTCGACCGGAACGATGTCGTTTATGCGAATTTGCTGAGAGATCATGTTATTGTAGCCGTTATGCACCAAAATAACCTTATCTGTCGCACCGCTTATAAAGTCGTCTATCGCGTCTTTTATGATATTTTGAGCTTTCTCATAAGTCGGAGATGAGCTCACGCCGACATATTTTTCAAGCAAATTTATACCCTGGAAGCTAAAAAATTCTATACCTTTTTTACCTACCGCGCGAAGCCTTATCTTTACTTTTTTTGCCTTAAATTCGTTAATCATATTTCTAACGGTTTTGATGGTCTGAATATTAAAACCGCCGCAAAGACCCTTATCTGCGGTAACGAATATAATATCGACCTTCTCGATATTCTCCTTAACGTCGAAAAATTTACTCTCGGCGTTTACGGAGCGATATTGATTGATCTTATAGGCGATTTCAGATAAAACTTCGTTGATCTTGAGCGCATAAACCCTGGAGTGACGAGCTGCTTCTTCAGCCTTGCGAAGTTTAGCCGTAGATACAAGCTTCATCGCGCGCGTCGTCTTTTGGGTGTTTTGGACGCTCTTGATCTTTCGTTTTATATCTTTTAAATTTGACATATTCTAGCCTTAGTTAGCGGCAAACGTCGCTTTAAAGTCTTTTAGCGCCTTATGCAAAAGCTCCTCGATCTCTTTGTCAAGTGCTTTTTTGGTTCGAATTTGCTCGAAAATTTCAGGATACTTCGCCTCGATATAAGGATAAAGCTCAGCTTCAAATTTTGTAACGGCTACGGTCGGAATATCGTCTAGATAGCCTTTCGTACCGGCAAAGATGATAACGACTTGTTTTTCAACGGCAAGCGGGCTGTAAGGAGGCTGTTTTAATACCTCGACCATCCTTTGACCGCGCTCAAGCTGTTTTCTAGAGCTTTCGTCAAGGTCGCTCGCAAATTGTGCAAACGCTTGAAGCTCGCGGTATTGCGCAAGATCAAGTCTTAAGGTTCCCGAAACTTGCTTGGTCGCTTTTATCTGAGCTGCGCCGCCGACGCGAGAAACCGAAAGACCGACGTTGATCGCAGGGCGGATACCTGAGTTAAATAGATCGGATTCAAGGAAAATTTGACCGTCGGTGATAGAAATAACGTTTGTCGGAATATACGCTGAAACGTCGCCCGCTTGCGTCTCGATAATAGGAAGAGCCGTTAGAGAACCTGCGCCTAGCTTATCATTGAGCTTAGATGCGCGCTCTAGCAAGCGAGAGTGTAGGTAGAAAACGTCGCCAGGATAAGCTTCACGACCCGGCGGTCTGCGAAGAATCAAGCTCATTTCGCGGTATGCGACGGCGTGTTTTGAAAGATCGTCATAGATGATTAGGGCGTGACGAGAGTTGTCTCTGAAATATTCACCCATAGTTACGCCCGCATAAGGAGCCAGGTACTGAAGCGCAGCAGCGTCGGAAGCACCGGCATTTACCACGATAGTGTACTCCATAGCGCCATACTCTTCTAGTTTTTTAACGACTTGAGCGACCGTTGATTGTTTTTGTCCGATCGCTACGTAGATACAAATAACATCTTGACCTTTTTGGTTGATGATAGTGTCTATCGCGACGGTAGTTTTACCTGTTTGGCGGTCGCCGATGATGAGCTCGCGTTGTCCTCGGCCGATCGGCACTAGCGCGTCGATAGCCTTGATCCCTGTTTGAAGCGGTTCATGAACGCTCTTTCTAGCCATGATACCTTTTGCTTTTTCCTCGACGAACCTAGTCTCGCTAGCTTCGATCGGGCCCTTGGCGTCTATCGGCTCGCCGAGTGAATTTACGACGCGGCCTATCAAAGCATCGCCCACAGGAACGCGCAAAAGCTTAGCTAGGCGTTTTACGCTTGATCCCTCTTTGATACCGTCCGTTTTACCCAAGATAACGATACCGACGCTGCTCTCCTCTAGGTTTAGAGCCATGCCTTTTTCGCCGTTCTCAAACTCGACCATCTCGCCGGCCATAACGTTTTTTAGGCCGTAAACGTTAGCAACGCCGTCGGCTACGGATATAACCTTGCCCGTCTCGTTTACATCGACGTTAAGGCTGAAATTTTCAATCCTTTCCTTGATGATGGCGCTGATTTCATCTGCTTTTATTTTTGCACTCACGCTTTTTCTCCTTTATATTGCTTTTAATATGTATTCGCTCATTTGGGCTTTTAGCCTATCTACCGAAAAGCTAGCCTCCACGCCCAAATCGTCTAGTTCGATCTTGATACCGTTGTAATCGCTTTTTACCGGCTCTAAAATGATTTTTGCGTTAAATCTCTTAGAAAAGCTGTTTTCAAGCTCCGAAATTTGAGCCTGGCTAATCTGCGAACCGCCGTAAATTTTGCCGTAAAAAACATTGTCCATTTTTGATTTTTGCGCCAATAGTTCTGAAACGATATTAGGCAAAATATCAAGTCTTTTATTTTCGCCCAGAAGTTTTATGAAATTTACAAATTTTTGATCCGCCTCACCGACTAAAGATAGGACAAAATCGGCTTTTTGGCTATTTTTTAAATTTGGCGAAACGATGATGTTTTGAAATTTTTCATTTGCGAATGCGTTTGCGATCTCTTGTAACTTAGCGGTAGAGTTATTAAACTCATCCTTGCTAAGGTCGCTAACTAGAGCTTTTACGTATTTTTTTGCGATAAGTTCTTTCATTAGCCGACCCTTTTAAGCATGATATTGATAAGCTCGCTTTGATCCATTTTAACGCTGTCGCTTGCGAAGATTTCATTTAAAATTTCGCCTACGACGGACTTAACCATGCGTCTTTTTTCAAATTCTTTTTGATCTTGGAAGCTTTTTTCTAAATTTGCGACCTCTTGTCTGGTTTCTTCTTTGATACGCTCAGATATCAAAACAGCCTCTTTTCTAGCGGTTTCTACTAGACTGGCTGCATTTGCTTTAGCCTCTTCTACGCGTCTTAGAGCGTCGTCTTTTTTGGCTTTTGAATCTTTTAGTTTTTGCTCGATATTATCAAGTCTTGCCGCGATACCGGCGATTCTTCCCTTATAGGCGTTCTTGATAGGGTTTGCTATGAAATAATACAAAATTGCGGCAAAAACGATAAAGTTTATCGTTCTAGGTACGATGTCGTATCCGCCGTCCGCCATCAAAACAAAAGGACATAATAAAAGTAAAATTTTGCTTTTCATATTAAATCCTTGCGAGTTTTGCTTTTAAAGCAGCTTGAAGTTCAGGCAATTTTTGCTGTAAATCAGCTCTAAAATCGCTCTTTTGGGCGTTTAAATTTTGGATAAAAGCATCATAATCGGCCTCCAAAACTCCGCGCTTTTCGCTGACTATCTTAGCGGCTGCATCTTTTGCGGCATTGATAGCCTCCTGCTTGATCTTGCCGGCTTCGCTTCTTGCGGCGGCTATGAGCTGTTCTATCTGCGCTTCGTACACGCCAAGATCGCTCGTATTTTTACTAGCGCTATCTTCGTCGTTTTTTATCGCATCGTTTCTAGCGTCTATAAATTTAAGTAGAGGCTTGTAAAGGATGGAATTTAAAACGGCGATAAGCCCTAGAAAAATAACTGCCGTTAGGACGACTAGCGGCAAATTAATTTCCAACATCAAATCTCCTTAAAGTTTAATATTTTCTTAAGCATAATAAAACCGTGCTTATTTTACAAAAAAAAAGGATAAAACAAGCTAAATTTAAAGAAATATTTTTATTTTATCTTGTTTATTAGCCTATCGATATCAGCTATATCATCAAATTCGATAGTGATTTTTTTGCCTTTTATCTTAACCGGTACGTCAAATTTAGAAAAAATCTCTTTTAAATTCGTTAGTCTTTCTAGATATCTTTCATCTAACTTAAGCGCTGTTTTAGGCGGCAATTTATTTTTTAGATTTTTTACCAAATTTTCCGTCTCGCGTACGCTAAGGCGCTGCCCGATGATGGTATCGACCGCCGTTTTTTCATCGTTTGGCTCAAGCCCCACGATGACTTTTGCGTGCCCTTGCGTTAGTTTGCCTTCTTTTATATACTCCTGCGTCACGGCGCTAAGGCTCAAAAGTCGCATAGTATTTGTTATCTGAACTCTACTTTTGTGGATGATGTTTGCGAGCCCGTCCTGCGTGATTTTATACTCATCTATCAGCTCTTTGTAGGAATTTGCAAGCTCGATCGGATTTAAGTCTTCTCTTTGGATATTTTCTATGAGTGCTAGTTCGCGAAGGCTTTGGCTTTCGATGTCGGCGACTATAGCCTTTATCTTGCTTTCGCCTAGTAGCTTAGTCGCGCGAAATCTCCTCTCGCCCGCGATCAGCATATATCCGCCGTCTTTTTCTATAACTATTATCGGCTGGATAAGACCGTGTCTTTTTATACTTTCGCTAAGCTCCCTTAGTGCCGTTTCGTCGAAATTTTTACGCGGCTGATATGGATTTTCGACGATCAAATCTAGATCGATATCCTTTACTATATCGCTGTTGCCCTCATTTAGCTCAGCCTTGTACGCAAGCTCGACGTCTTCTAATATGGCGCCCAGTCCGCGCCCCAAACTTCTCTTCGCCATCTTTTAGCCTAAAATCGAGTACGCTAAATTTTGGTACGCTTGCGAGCCAGGCGATTTTATGTCATATAGTATCACAGGCTTTCCAAAGCTTGGACTTTCGGCGAGTTTTACGTTTCTGGGTACTATGACGAAGTCTCCGTCGCCGTCTTTTGTTTTAAACAGCTTATTTTCAAAATGCTGCTTTAAATTTGCCACGGTTTCCTTGGCTAGGTTGTTTTGCGAGCTGTACATAGTCGGCAAAAATCCCTTGATATTTAGCTTTGGATTTATAGTTTTTTTGATGATTTTGACCGTATTTAAAATTTGCGCAAGCCCCTCTAGCGCGTAAAATTCGCACTGGATCGGGATTATCACGCTATCGCTAGCGCTTAGGGCGTTTACGGTGATGCTGCCCAAAGCCGGAGGACTATCAATGATGATAAAATCATACTGACCCTCGACCTCTTCTATCTTGCTTTTTAATATCTTTTGGCAGTCTTTGCTCTGTTCGCTTAACTCCTGCTCGATGCCGACCAGGCCGATGTTCGAAGGCGCTAGAAAAAGCGTCGGGATCTCGGTTTTTAGCACGATTTGCGAGAGTTTTTTACGACCAGTGAGTACGTGATAGATGTTATACTCGTAGTCGTTTCTACTAAAGCCCATGCCAGTCGTCGCGTTTGCCTGCGGATCGATGTCGATGAGTAGGACTTTTTTTTCGGCCACCGCTAAGGATGCGGCCAAATTTACCGCCGTAGTAGTCTTTCCGACGCCGCCTTTCTGGTTTGCAATGGTTATAATTTCACACATGAGAATTTTCCAAATTTTTGTTTTTTAACTGATTAATTCTACAAAAAACTTACTTTGTCCAAGTTTAGTTTCGGCTTTAAAATTTCTGAAAGAATTTCGCGGCTCGTCCCCGCCGATATTTTGTAAAAATATTAAATTTTAAGTCAAATTTAAGCAAATTTATCTGAGCGAAAAAACTCTTCGTCCACCTATATCTAAAGAGCCGTCAGGCAGGAGTTTGGCGTTTTTTAGCGCTACCTCTTCGCCCTCAAAGTGCGTAATAAATTCTCTTGATTTTTCAAATTCGCTCTCAAATTTTTTAAAAATTTCAGCCCAAGACGGAGCCGTTTGCAGCCTCTTACAAAACCCTCCGACCGCGGCACTAGGGCTCACGTCTATATCTAAAATTCCGGCGTTTTCGGGCGCGTTTTTTAGATTTATACCCATGCCGCAAACGTAAATTTCGCCGACCCTCGTCGTCAAGGTTCCGCCGATTTTTTTATCGCCGACGTAAAAGTCGTTCGGCCATTTTAGCCAGATTTTCGAGCCGCGAGCCGCGAGCACTTCGCGCATTATCACCGAAAAGTAAATCGACGCCGACTCGCCTTTTAGATCGCCGGGTAGCGTCGTCTGGCTCATGCAAAATGAAAAAAATAGATTGCCCTCCAGCCCGCTCCACGTATTGTTTCTACTGCCGATACCTTGCGTCTGCTCTTTTGCCACTAGCGCAAAAGGCGGCTGTATTTCGCCGTTTCGCAGTCCTTCAACCAAAACTTTTTGCGTAGAAGGGACGCTATCTGCAAACTCTATTCTCAAATTTTATTCCTTTTTAAATTTTGGTTCATTTTACATTGCAAGCGCATTCGCATCGTTCAATTTACAAGGCAAGCTTCGCCCTGTTCAAATTTACGACACTATATCGCCGACGCCAAGGCGCTTGCCGTTTAGATACGCGCTAGCGTCCACGGGCTTTTTGCCAGGCTCTTGCACCTTTGTGATCTTGACCGCACCCTCGCCGCAAGAAACGCAAAAGCCGAGCTTATCAACGCTTAAAATTTCGCCTTCGCGTTCAAATTTGCGCCCACGGGATTCGCGCAAGATTTCTAAATCCAAGATTTTTAACCCGCTAGCTAGATAAACCCCGGGCCATGGCGTTAGCGCGCGAAATTTATTATAAATTTGCTCTGCTTTTTCATCAAAGCTAAAAAGCCCGTCAGATTTTGCTATTTTTTTGCAATGCGTAGCCTGCGCGCCCTCTTGCTTAAGCGGCGTTAAATTTGCAAAATTTCGTAGCATTTTTACAATCAGCTCGCCTGCCAGATCCCCCAGCTCGTCAAACAGCTGCACCGCCGTCTTATCTTCGCAAGGCGTGTAGGCAAAATCAAGCATATCGCCCGTATCAAGCCCCGCGTCCATCAGCATCGCCGTCACGCCCGTCTGCTTCTCGCCCGCCAAAATCGCGCTTTGGATGGGGCTTGCGCCGCGATATTTGGGCAGGATCGAGGCGTGCAGGTTTATGCAAGGCGCGATATCAAGGATGGCTTGCGGCAAAATTTTACCGTATGCCGCAACCACGATAAAATCAGGCTTTAGCTCTTTTATCTGCGCTGCGACCGCCTCGCCTTTTAAACTCGCAGGTTGAAATATCGGTACGGCGGGCAGGCGCTGCTGCGCGTAAATTTTCACCTCGCTTGGAGTTAAAATTTGCTTTCTACCTACGGGTTTATCGGGCTGAGTAAATACGGCCGCGATCTCAAATTTCGCCTCGGCAAGCGCGTGCAAAATTTTAGCTGCATACTCGGGAGTACCCATAAAAACTATATTCATTCTTTTTCCTTTAAATTTAGCCAAATCACGACGCGAGCGATCATGCAGGGGTTAATTGTACTTGAAATAAATTTTACGCAAACCGTGAGGTAAAACCTGGTTCAAGCTCGTGCACCTTATTTGACGGCGGATTGATTTTTATCCTCGGATCCGTCTAGCCAAGGCCAAAAAGCGCACGGATCTTCGGACCAATAAATCTTTGCAGACGGTTTCGCCCCCAGCTCGTCAAGGCTAATCTTGCCGTCACGATTAGCATCGAGCCTCTTAAATTCCGAGCCCGAGCGCAGATTTAGCTCTACTCTCAGCCCAGACGGTACCTCGCTCGTCATCCACTCCTGCAAGCCCAGCGTGCCGTCGTGATCCTTGTCGTTAAAGTCCATAAAATTCGGCACCGGATCGGCGGGATCGCAACCGTATGCGCCGAAGCATAACAATACTAGAATAAAAATTTTATTCATTTCGCCTTCTTAAATTTTATCTTTTTGCGGCGTTTGCGAGCGATAAATAAAATTTAACCGCATATACAGGCGCGCTTAAGACCTGCATTCGCAAAAGCCCTCTGCGGCGCGGCTTTAGCACAACCTACAGCTCATTTTTAAGCAGCTCAAGCAGGTTAAATTTTAGCTCGTTTATATTTTGTCCCGTCGCCGAAGATATCGGCATCACAAAAAACGGCTTAGCGGAGTCAAACTCATAAATATCTTGCTTAAATTTCATCTCGGCAGCCGTACCCACAAGCCCCAAATGCGATAAAAACGTGTCAAATTTTTCCTGCAAATTTTCAGCCGCGTCCGCGCGAGTTAGAGCGATCGCGTAGTCTCTTTTTGCAAGCTCCTCTGAAAATTTCGCCGTCTCGGCCCGCAGCGCGTCAAACTGCTCCTCGAGGCTGCGGTAGTTTGCAAGATCGAGCATAAAAAGCAAAATTTTCGTGCGCTCGACGTGTTTTAAAAACTGCACGCCAAGCCCGCGCCCTTCGCTTGCGCCCTCGATAATGCCCGGGATATCGGCCATGACAAAACCGCTGTATTCGTCCACCTCAACGAGACCGAGCTTTGGCGTGAGCGTGGTAAACTCGTAGTTTGCGATCTGAGGTCTAGCGTTTGAGACGGTGGATATGAGCGTGCTTTTACCCACGTTTGGAAAGCCTACGAGCCCAACGTCTGCGATGAGTTTTAGCTCTAAACGCACCTCGCGCGTCTGCCCTTCTAGGCCTTTTTGTGCGTATTCGGGGGCTTGGTTGATTGAGCTTTTAAAGTGCACGTTGCCAAGCCCGCCTTTGCCGCCTTTTAAAAACAGCTCGCGCTGCCCCTCGCTAGTTAAGTCGCATAGTAGCTCGCCCGTCTCGGCATCTAGCACCGCGGTGCCGGGAGGCACGATGAGCTCGAGGTGTTCGCCTCTTTTACCGTGCATTCTCCGCCCCATGCCAGCTTCGCCGTTTTGCGCGCGCATGGCCTTTTTGCCTTTATACGCCGCCAGCGTGTGAGTGTTGTTATCGGCGACGAAATACACATCCCCGCCGTCGCCGCCGTCGCCGCCGTCCGGTCCGCCTAAAATCACGTGTTTTTCGCGGCGAAAGCTCACCGAGCCAGCTCCGCCGTGACCCGAGCTTAGAGTTAAATTTACGCTATCTATAAACATTTTTTACCTTAGTTTTTAAATTTTATTCTATTATTTTTAGTTCGTTATTTTGTGAAATTTTCGGATTATATCGGTTTATTGATTAAAATTTGATTTGCCGAAAAGTTCAAACGATTTGCCAAGCGCCGTTATTAACACAATATAAATGGTCAAATTTTAAAATTTGGTAACTGACGCGATGATTATTTTTATTATATAAAAGATTTTTGGATTTTAAAAATTTGGGTGGTTTTAAAAGAAAAAGGGGCTTTCGCCCCAAGAATTACGCAGTAGGATAAACTGAAACTTTTTTTCTGTTTTTATCTAGTCTTTCGAATTTAACGAAACCGTCGATTAGCGCAAAAATCGTGTGATCTTTGCCTAGACCGACGTTGCTGCCAGCGTGAGTAGCGGTACCGCGCTGGCGGATGATGATGTTGCCCGCGCGAACGAATTCGCCGCCGAATTTTTTAACGCCTAAGCGTCGTCCGATGGAATCTCGGTTATTCTGGGTTGAGCCTTGACCTTTTTTGTGTGCCATTTCTTATCTCCTTAAGCTGCGATACTTACGACTTTTACGCGTGTAAACTGTCTTCTAAAACCACGTTTTAGTTTTGAGTCTTTGCGTCTGCGTTTTTTGTAAATAACGACTTTTTTATCCTTGCCCTCGTTTACGACTTCAAGAACGACTTTCGCACCCTTTACGAACGGCGCGCCTACCTTTACTTCACCATCGTTTACGCACAAAACGTCCGTAATCTCGACTGATGATTTTGCTTCAGCACTGAAATGGTCAAGCTTAAGATATTCGCCTTCGCTGACGCGATACTGCTTGCCGCCGTGCTTAAATATAGCGTATTTTGACATACTCTACCTTTCTAAATTTGGTAAGACCAAAAAGCGCTTTTGGATTTCAAAAGACTTGGGGAGCTTTGTTGGTTGTAAGAGACGGATGATACCCAAAAATTTATAAATTTAAGTTGAATGAGGCGGAAATTTATCCGCCTTTTTTGTTTAGCTTAGTAGTCAAGCTCCGGTTTTGGGGTCTTTTCGGTAGATGCAGGGAATGACGGATATTCGACTTTAGGCATTTTGCCTGTTAGCGAATTTAAAAACGTCACGATATCGGCGGCTTCTTTGTCGTTTATCTCGATACCTAGCTGTACGCTACCCATCATCTTGACGGCATCTTTTAGCGACCAAACCGCACCGTTGTGGAAATACGGAGCCGTTAGCTCGATATTGCGCAGTGTAGGAGCTTTTACTAGGCCGTTTGCGTCGCCTTTAAAGTCGCCCAAATTTGCAAATTCGT
>CAURKE010000005.1:0-14797 GCA_963525055.1 uncultured Campylobacter sp.
CAAAAACCGGCATAAATATGAGCGCGGTCGCCGACATGGGGCGCGTGATCAAAGAAACGGCGCGGCTTTCGGATCTTGGCGCCGCAAAGTTAGTCGTATTTGCCAACGCCGTCGAGGATAATCCTTTTATGGCGGGCGCATTTCACGGAGTGGGCGAGGCCGAAGTCGTCATAAACGTTGGCGTATCGGGCCCCGGCGTCGTTAAACGCGCGCTTGAGAAGGTGCGAGGAGAGAGCTTTGACGTGGTCGCCGAGACCGTGAAAAAGACGGCGTTTAAGATCACGCGCATCGGACAGCTCGTCGGCCAAATGGCATCCGAGCGCCTTGGCGTGAAATTTGGTATCGTCGATCTATCGTTAGCTCCGACTCCGGCGGTGGGCGATTCGGTCGCGCGCGTGCTTGAGGAAATGGGGCTGGAGCGCGTAGGCACGCACGGCACGACGGCTGCGCTTGCAATACTAAACGACGCGGTCAAAAAGGGCGGAGTGATGGCGTGTAACCAAGTAGGCGGGCTTAGCGGCGCGTTTATCCCCGTCTCGGAGGATGAGGGCATGATCGCCGCGGTGCGCACAGGCTCGTTAAATTTAGAAAAGCTCGAAGCTATGACCGCGATCTGCTCGGTGGGGCTCGATATGATCGCGATCCCCGAAGATACGCCCGAGCAGACGATCGCCGCGATCATAGCCGACGAGGCCGCGATCGGCGTGATAAATCAAAAAACGACCGCCGTGCGCATAATCCCAAAAGGCAAAGAGGGCGACACGCTGGAATTTGGCGGGCTTCTGGGCAGCGCTCCGGTTATGAGCGTAAATAAAAACTCATCCGCAGACTTCATCGCCCGCGGCGGCCAGATACCCGCGCCTATTCATAGTTTTAAAAACTAAATTTACAAAGTCCGCTCAAATTTGCGGACTTTATACTTTCAAATTTATACGCGACCTTTAAATATCTTTTCGTTAAAATAGCAGTGCAAATTTAAACACAAGGGAGTTATAAATGAAAATTTTACGTTTTTTAGCGGCACTTTGTTTTGGCGCGGCGGTAGCATCGGCGGCTGGTGACGGCAAGGTAACGAGCATCGATATTTACGTGACGCCGTACTACTCGGCAAATGACGGCAAGGCCGAACATGTAAAGGTTTACGACAAGATCGACGGTCTACTAAAAAGCGGCACGCTAGAGGACTTTAAAAGCGCAGAAAAGATCGTGCAGGACGCTCCGCAGATGGTCACGCCGATGACTCTTTTCGTGCTTTCGGCTCGCGCTTACGATCTTGGCCTGCGCGACGATGCAGTGTTTTGGTTTTACAACGCTAAAAATCGCGCGATCTTGCTAAGAGAGGTTATAAATTTGGATGACGGTAGATTTTTTGAGGTCAAAAGCGCGATAGGAGCGTTTATCAAGCTAGTTGGCGACGTGGTAAATCCATACGCGTTTTGCGACATCAAAAAGCAGCAAGATATCGCCGCAAAGTCGCTCGAGTGGAGCAAAGCAAATGTCTATGAAGCTATGTTTTTACCGGAGTTTGCGTCGCCTCACGCAGATAGAAAAGAAGCACTCACAAAAGCAATCGAAGCTCTAGAAACACGCGCGCAAAAAGAAAAAGATTATTTTTTAAATGAGGAAAATTTGGCTAAATTTAAAGCTATGCGTAAGCAAAACAAAGCCGACGATAGATTTTGTTTTTAAAAACCAAAATGCCGTTTTAGATTTTACTAAAACGGCACAAATTTGTGAGCTATGCGTTTTGGCGGTAGTCGCTCGGATCTTTTTCTTTCGTGATCCTGTTTCGCAAATCTCGCCTCATAAGCTCAATCACCAAAACCACAACTCATACCCTGCAAATCCAGAAACACGCTCATACTAAGACAGGATCCAAAGTGACATCATAATCATATAAGTGGTGTTACTTGCTAAAATACCAGCCTCAATTCCTTGCTAAAGCGTGTTTTTAGAAAATCTCTCCAAAACCACGCACCAAGCAACCACAAAGACAATCTAAAGAAAAGTAACACACAGCGCCACCCATCTACAAACACTCAATCAAACTCAACAAGGCTACATTTAAAAAATTATATTTACTATTGGCTATATCAAATTTATTTTTATTAACAAATACTTATATATTTAATACAATATAATAATAAACTTAAATATTTAATTAATATTTTAGTTTAAATATTTTATAATTTCATACTTTTATACAAAGGAGTAAGATGTATTGTTCTAGTTTTAAGAAAGCATTCGTGCTCTCGATGGTAACCTGCGGCCTTTTATTGCCAAGTGTTTGCGAAGCGCAATATATAGAGCCTGGTAAAGTAGGCGACATAAAAAGCTGGGAGACAGACGAGTATAAAGCGTACTGGGGCCTAGGCAGCATGAACGCATCGGTAGCCTACGCCAAAGGCGCCACAGGCAAAGGAGTAAAACTCGGAGTGGTAGATTCAGGCATGCTTCTAAGCCATCAAGAATTTACAGGAGGCAGGATTACGGGGACGACTGCAAAAGGCGAATACTCCAAGGACGGGATGCGTTACCCGGATGCAGAACACGGCAATGCGCCCTTTAAACAAAAAAATAGTGACGAAAAAGACAGGACAAATAAGGGTGAATTTAAAAAAGGGCAAAAATTTGAAACTAACGGAGATTGGATAGCGGGTGTAAATGACTCTCACGGTACGCATGTAGGAGGTACGATAGCTGCAAACCGCAATGGAAGTGGAACGCATGGAGTGGCCTGGGAGTCAAGATTATACTCCGGAAATACGGGCGGGAACGACGGCATGACCTACGGCCCAAATCAAGATTACGGGTACTTCTATGCCGTATACAACGAGCTTGCTAAATCAGGCGCAAGAGCCATCAATAATAGCTGGGGGTCAAATAGAAGAGTAAATTCCTCTTACCCTGGAGCAGAGGGCTACGGCGGCACCCCCGGCACGGCAACCAATCCCACCGAGCCCAAACATCACCTATATCTCAAAGATTTAGATACTGCCAAAAAAGCATACTACCAGTTTGTGGTGAGCGGCCAAAAAAATTTTATGGACGCAGCATACGAAGTAGCTAAAGAATACAGAATAATCCAAGTTTTTACCGCAGGCAACAGAGACGGCATGGAGGAATCATACACAAGAGCGATGGTACCTTATTTTCGCCCCGATGCTGAAAAACTATGGCTAAACGTAACGGGGCAAACCGACGGCAACGCACAAAGATTTAACACAGCAGGGCACTCTAAGTGGTGGACTATAGCAGCACCGGGCACAAAAATAAAATCCCCGGTCGTAGACGTAAATACCGGCAATGCAGGATATGACTCTTGGAGCGGTACGTCGATGGCAGCGCCTCACATAACGGGAGCTTTGGGCGTCATAATGTCTAGATATAGCTACATGACCAACGAGCAAGCAAGAGATGTCTTACTAACGACGGCAAGACAAACAAAGTACTCGTTCAAAAAGAATGATACCAGCAAGCTTTCGGGCTGGACGAGCGAGCATGGAGTACCTGATAAGAGATGGGGTTGGGGTATAGTAGATATCGGTAGAGCAATGTTTGGACCAGGTCAATTTTTAGGTAAATTTGACGTAAATATGGATGTAGATGACGTCTGGTCCAACGATATATCTGACAAAGCGATAAAATTTAGGAAGACAGAGGACGATGCGGATGCGGCAGCGTGGGCGGTTCGCAAAGCAGAGCTTGATGCTAAAGGCGGAAATTTGACCGCAGAAGAAAGGGCTGAATACAATGTAGAACTAGCCAGAGAACAAGCAAGAGCATATAGGGCAGCGGAGGGTTATAAAGGAACGCTAATAAAAAGAGGCGGCGGTACGCTAACGCTTGCGGGCGATAACACCTACAGCGGCGATACCATCATAAAAGACGGGCAGATCACGGCGCTAAATCAGTCTTTAAAAAATAGTAAAGTGACCGTAGAAAACGGCGGCGCTTTGAAGATCAAAAAGAGCCTAACCGTCCAAGAGGTCAAAACCGACGTATTCAATAAGCCGAAAGAATTCGTAAATAAAACTAGAACCGCCACCTCAGATACCGTCACGGCGACTATAAAGCAAGGCGGCAGATTCGTCGTATCGCACGCGGGCATAGTCGGCATGTCTTCGGCAGGAGCTTCGAATTTAAACCTCACGTTTGAAAAAAATTCTATCGTAGATCTAGAAAATCCTCTTTTCGAAGATGCGCAAAAGATATATAAAGACCCCGCAAAATCGAAGAAGTACTGGGTAGAGGGCAGCTTCAGAGGCTACGATCAGACGATCCTAAGAAAATACGCGTTTTTTGATTTAGTAAGAAATTTTAGTGACTCCAAGCTAGAGCTCACCTTCAAAAAGGGCAGCAAGGGCATGGTGGATTTCGCAAAGGGCAAAAATCAAAAACTGATCGCCGCCGCAATAGAGGGCTCGAGCAATCAGCCCGCTCTAATGAGCGTTTTTAGAAGCAGACCTGCGGTGCGAACGAGCGATCTGTATAGAAATTTCATCTTCGCTACGCCGCAGCAGGCCTCCGACACGCTAAAAACATTTGCAAACGAGGCAAATTTTGTCGCGCAAAACGCGGCCGTGATCGATAACGTATTGATCCGAAACGCCGTCTTAAGCCGCAAAAGAGACTTTAACGCGCTAAGCATGGATGAGGAGACGGGGATCAACTTCTGGGCGAACACCGCGGGCAACGTCATGAAATTTAGCTCGGATGAGGGAAGCGGAAATTTCAAATCTACCTCCGTGACGCAGCTCGTCGGCTTAGACGGCGCGCTGAGCGAAAATTTAAGACTGGGAGCCGTAGTGGGCGCGGGAAAAACCAAGACCAAAGAAGACGGCAGCAGGGAGTTTGATCACACGAACAGACACGCGGGACTTTACGCACAGGTGGGCTTAGAGACCGTTAAATTTGATCTAGGCGCCGTATATACGGACATAAAACGCAAAAAAACCGGCAGCTCCACGATAGTGCAATACACCGCTAACAATGGCGCTAAGAGCGATGAAAAGCTCATAAATATGTTTGCTAGCGCGACATACGGCGGCTTTAACGGCGAAAATTTTGAGATAAATCCGTATTTGGGCGTCTCTCGCATCTATGCCAGAACGGGCGGCATGAGCGAAAATGTGGGTCCGTTCGTGATGAGTACGGATAAAAAATCTAGAAACATGAATATCCTAACGGCGGGCATCAGTCCGAGCGTACCGTTTAAAATAGGCGGCATGAGCTCGTCCGCACAGTTTGATCTAGCCTATAATAGATTTTTCGGCGACACTAGACCGGGTGCAGGAGTAAACGTCGCGAGTGCTGGATATGTGGATCTAGAGGGCAAAGAGCTTAAAGATTTCGCCACTGTGGGCGCCGGCGTGGAAACCATGATATCTAAAAACACAAGTCTAAGGCTATCATACATCGGTGCATTCGGCAACGATGTAAAATCAAATAGCTTAAACGCCAAGATTGAGATTTCATTTTAATTTTAACAAGTTATCCGTCAAAGTTTTTGGCGGATAACTTAAGCTAAAGTATTTCAATACTCACACCCTCGCCGCAGCGCATGATATCCTACAAAATACCACCCAATCGGCACCAATAGATTAGCTGCAGCCCTGCCCTACTCGCCCAGCTTCTGCGCTAATTTTTCCCAAAGCTCGTTTAGGCCTAGGATATCGTTGTGTCCGGCGTTTAGTTCGTAAATTTTATCTCCGGGTTTTAGAAATTTAAATAGCCTGCGCGAGTTATCCACACCGATTAGCTCGTCATGCTCGCCGTGAAATATCGTCACCGGCCCGCCAAAACCGCCGACAAACTCAAACGTAGGGATTTTGTATTTGATTAAAAATTTCGGCACGAAGGGCATTTTCTCGCGCGCCAGATCCTCCAAGCTAAAATAAGGCGCGATCAAAATCAGCCGCTTGGCGCCGTATTTTTGCGCCGTGCGAGCCGCTAGCCCGCTACCCACCGAGTAGCCGACCACCGCAACCTCGCCCGCATCATACTCCCGCAAAACCGGCTCCATCATCAAGTCCGCATCCGCGTAAAGCTGCTCCTGCGAGCCTATCTTGCCGCCGCTCTTGCCGTAGCCACGGTAGTCAAACAGGTAAAAATCATAGCCCAAATCGGTAAAATACCGCGCATACTTACCCCAGCCTTGCAGATTGCCGGCATTTCCGTGGAAAAAGATCGCCGCACCGTTTTTTGCCTTACGTTCACCGTTCGCATCGCTATAAATTTGCCCGCCGCCCCTACTCTGCGCTAAAAATTTTAACCCGCTTATCCACGTGCCGTTTGCGTCCAGTCTTATCTCCTCAAACGGCTGATCAAAGCTAAAATCATGGTTTGGCTCAAGCTTGCTCGGGAAAAATATCAGTCGCTCCTGAAAAAAATAAAGCAGTGCCAAAAGCGCCATATATAGGATCAAAACCATAATGCCGAGCCGTAAAATTACGTTCATTTTTACCTTTCAAATTTATCTGTGCCGGATTTTCTCCGCTCAAGAAATATCCTAACCCTATCGCCACCATCGCTTCCAAATTTCTCCTGCACCGCAAGCCTGATCTCCCCAGCTAGCCGCTCGAAATAGCCGTCATCTCCGAATAGATAAATTTGCTTATAAAGCGGCAAAAGCGCGGGGAAA
This sequence comes from uncultured Campylobacter sp., assembly GCA_963525055.1. Classification (GTDB taxonomy): domain Bacteria; phylum Campylobacterota; class Campylobacteria; order Campylobacterales; family Campylobacteraceae; genus Campylobacter_A. The sequence goes on from CAURKE010000005.1 coordinate 6,644, forward strand.
TTTCGCCCGATGAAAGCTAGAATTTTATCCCTAAAATTTGGATAGAGATTTAGCCTATCAAACCAAATCTCATCCGCCGCGTCGCCGTAGCGGGATATGATATCAAAAACGGGTGTGATCTGCGGGAAAATCGGCGCGACGAAGATATAGGTTTTCACTCCCGCGGCGCGCAGCTTTTTTATCGCCGCGATCCTTGCGGCTACGGAGCTCGCGCGGGGCTCCAGCGTGTGTCGCAAGCTTTCGTCTATCACGCTTAAACTCACGCCTACGCGGACGTTTGGCATGGTTTGCAGCAGATCTATGTCGCGCGTCACGAGGTTTGATTTGGTTAAAATTTGCAGGTTTATATCCGAGCCCGCAACCGCCTCGAGGACTTTGCGCGTAGCTCCAAAGCGCGCCTCATACGGGTTATAGCAGTCCGTAACCGAGCTCATAAATACGCGCTCGCCGCCGCGCAAGCCCGCAAATTTAACTAAGCCCGCCGCGTCAAAATCCTTCACGTCTAAAAACTCGCCCCACGCCTCCTCGTGCCCGGTGACGCCGCGCATAAACTCGGCGTAGCAGTAGATGCAGCCGTGCGGGCAGCCTACGTACGGATTGATCGCGTAGCCTCCGCTGCCGATTTTGGAGCGCGAGAGGATATTTTTTGCGCGGATTTTTGCGATGCGCATTTTTGTTTCGGCCTTTGATTGCGTGGATTTTATGAGGGATTTTAGCGAAATTTTACGGGCTCAACTCAAATTTGAACAAATTTGAGCGGCTACGAAAGAATTTTGAAAGCTAGGTTTTTGCTTTCAGAGGTCAAATTTAAACTCGTCAAATTTGACTTTGACCGCTAAATTTGACTCAAATTTGAGTAGCAAAAACGATAAAAATTTAAATTTGATCCGCTCCCGGAGTATGTTTTAAAGATAATTTCCGCCGAAAGTCTGAGCGACGACCTTATTTTTACCGCTATTTTTGCCTTCGTAGAGTAGCTTATCGGCTTGTTTTATCACGGTTTCCACTTCTTTTACGGCTTTGACGTTAAAGTTAACTAGCCCAAAGGTCGCGGACGTCTTAGCGCTCTTGCCTTCAAATTCTAGCTCAGTCTCGGCGATCTTGCGCCTGATACGCTCAAAAATATGCTCCGAGTTTTCGAGATTTATATCCGATAAAAATATTAAAAACTCCTCGCCGCCCCAGCGATACACCAAATCACCCTCGCGCAGACTGCTTTTTATCGCGTGCGCTATGATCTTTAGCGCCTCGTCGCCAAAGGCGTGCCCGTGGGCGTCGTTTAGTTTTTTAAAGTCGTCGATGTCGCACAGCACGATACTAGCATCTCCGCTCAAAAACTGCATGCGCGGCACGGCAAATTCGTAAAATGCGTTTCTATTTAAAAGGCTGGTGAGCGGGTCTTTGTTGGCTAGTTCGCTTAGCCTCTCTTGGCGCTCGAGCATATCTTGGCGCAGTTTTGCGCTAAATGTTCTAGAAAAATCAATAACCAAAATGATGACAATCGTAGCAATGATGATGAAATTTAAAACATAAAAAAACTCCGCCTGTGTTCCTGCAAGCTGCGAAGGAGTCTTCGCGTAAAAATACAAAAACAGGTACGCCGCGCCCTTGGCATACGCAAAAAAGTTATTTACGCCCTTTGTAGCTAAGCTCGAGAAAAACACCATGGACATGAGGGCTAAGATGATATTTTGAAATCCGTAATCCCAGCCAAGAACAAGCGTGCAAATAAAAGCGTGAGCAAATATCTCGATCCTAACCGCCGCTACGGCTATCGCGGCCGTTTTTAGATCCCTTGCCATATATACGCAAACGGCGTAAAGAGCGACGCTAATGACATTTAAACACGCAAGCAAAAGCTGATCTATGTAGATAAAAAGCGCCAGATATATCGCGTGAATAAGCCCAAACGCCGCAAACATAGCACGGAGCTTGACATAAAAGCCGTACCTCGCAAAAAGGTTAAGCAGCATCGCCGCATCCCTTAAATTTGACGCAGTTTTTACCGCTCCTCTTGCCCTCGTATAAAAGCTTATCCGCGACGATTACCATTTCGTTTAGACTCATCTCCCGCGCGCTTTTAAACACCGCAGCGCCAAAGGTTATGCCTATTTTTTTGCCGTCTGGAGAAGTGAGGGTATTTACATTTTTTAGCACTCTTTTTACCATCTCTTGGGCCGAAACATCGTCGTGTACTAAAGCTACGAGTAAAAACTCCTCACCGCCCCAGCGACATAAGATATCTTTTTCGCCGCGCGAGTTTTCGCGTAAAATTTGCGCAATCTGCTTTATCGTCTCGTCTCCGACGTCGTGGCCGAACGTGTCGTTTATCACCTTAAAATCGTCTATATCGCCGAGCGCAACCAGAACCTTTTGATCCGGGAAATACTCCGCTATCTCATCAAACTGCTCATGCGCATAACGGCGATTATCAAGGCCCGTTAAGAAATCAAATTTGGATGCGGACTCGAGTTTATCGTTTTGCGAGGCGACCTCGTTTATACTTTTAGCATAAACCGAGTTTAGGGTATTCGTGCGGCGCGAAAACGATACGAATATCGCCACAAACGTCACCACGAACATAATACTTCCGCTAGCGCCTAAATTCACGATACCGAATTTATCCCTCAATATATACAAAACAGCGTAAGCTACGGCTTCAGCGATGATGATGCCGAGTACGGTGCGGTTTTTGCCGATAAAAATCAAATAACTGGTCGCGATGCCCCAAATAAAGAAATTTTCGTTGCCCCAACCCCAGCCGTATAAAAATACGCCCAAAAATCCGTGGCATACGACCGTGAGATGGATAAAATTTGCCGCAAAGCCCGGATCGTCATCGTGGCAAAGCGCTACGTAAACGCTAACCGTCGCTAAAAAAATATAAGCAGCTAAAAACGCCGCCGGCACGCGCGCATAAATAGCAAAAAATAGTAAAAAAATTTGCAAGCAAGTAAAAAACCTAAGTAACGGAATAGCAATCGCCGCAAGCGCCTTTTCCTCGGCGCTTTGCTCAAATTTCGCCATCTGTACCCGAGCTTTTAGCTCTTTAAATCTGCTACCGTTTTTCTCGCACTCTCTCTCGTCATGCGAATTTTTTCGCAAGATTTTTCGCGCCGTTTCGGCCATAAGCAAAAAAGCTCCGTTTCTATAAATTTTGGCTCATTTTATCACATTTTTGTTTAAAAGTTTTTTGATCTCAGATAAGTGTTTATACTAATTTTAAACGATTTTTTGGCACAATCTAGGATTTTAAAAGTAAAATTTAAGGGTAAATATGCTTGAAGTCAAAAATTTATTGATGAGATTTAACGCGCAGCTGCTATTTGAGGACGTAAATTTAAAGCTCACTCGCGGCAACCGCTACGGTCTCATCGGCGCAAACGGCGCGGGAAAATCGACGTTTTTAAAAATCCTCTCGGGCGAGATCGAAGCAAATAGCGGCGAGATCGTCATCGAAAACGGACTAAAAGTAGGCGTGCTAGGGCAAGATCAGTTCGCGTTTGAAAACTTTAGCGTCAAAGACGCCGTGCTATACGGCAACAAGCGCCTATACGACGCGGTAAAAGAAAAAGAGCAGCTCTACATGAGCGAGGAGTTTACCGACGCCGTAAATGACCGTCTAGCGCAGCTTGAGATGATAAGCGCCGAGGAGGATCCTAGCTACGAGTACGAGGTGCGCATCGAAAAAATCCTAAGCTCGCTTGGCTTTAGCGACTTTGAAAAGCCGATGAGCGAGGTCGAAAACTCAGATAAATTTAAAGTCCTGCTCGCTCAAGTGTTATTTCCAAAGCCGGACATTCTTTTCCTTGACGAGCCCACCAACAACCTTGATATCGATAGCATAAAGTGGCTAGAAAACGAGCTCAACCGCCACGAGGGCACGATGGTGCTAATCAGCCACGACCGCCACTTTTTAAACGCCGTTTGCACGCACATCCTGGACGTGGATTTTAAGAAAATCAGGCAGTTTGCGGGCAACTACGACGACTGGTACATCGCCTCGACGCTGGTTGCCAAACAGCACGAGATGGAGCGCGACAAAAAGCTAAAAGAAAAAGAGGAGTTGGAGAAATTTATCGCACGATTCTCCGCAAACGCGAGCAAAGCCCGTCAAGCCACCAGCCGCCAAAAGCAACTAAACAAACTCGACATCGAGGAGATCAAAGTATCAAGCAGACGCGATCCTAGCATACTTTTCCGCACCAAGCGCGACATTGGCAACGAGATCCTAGAGGTACGCGGCATCAGCAAAACATACGACAAGGTTTTGTTTGAAAACTTTAGCTTCAAGCTCGAAAAGAACGACAAAGTCGCTATCATCGGCGCAAACGGCATGGGCAAAAGCACGCTGGCTAAAATCATCATCGGCGAGGTCGCTCCAGATAGCGGCGACGTGCACGTGGGCGCTACGATAGAGCCTAGCTATTTTGCGCAGGACACGACAAACAAAATCACCGGCGAACTAAAGCTCTACGAGTGGTTACAAGACGAAAACAACAAAGACCTAGACGAGATCCGCAAGTGCCTAGGCAGGATGCTATTTAGCGGCGCCGAGCAGGAAAAATCGGTCGGCAGCCTAAGCGGCGGCGAGAAACACCGCCTGATGCTAAGCCGCCTGATGCTAGAGCGCGGCAACCTACTCGTACTAGACGAGCCAAACAACCACCTGGATCTCGAAGCCATCATCGCCCTAGGCGAGGCGCTGTATAAATTCGTCGGCAACGTCATCTGCGTGAGCCACGACCGCGAGCTCATCGATGCATTTGCCAACCGCATCATCCACCTAAAAGGTAACGGCGAGGTCGTCGATTTTAAGGGAACCTTTGAAGAATACGCTGCGATGAACGAGGGGGCGACAGCTTAAATTTTTGATTTTAGCTTTGATTTGGCGAGCAAATTTGATGCTCGCTAAATTTGAAAGCAAATCCAAGCGGCAAATTTAACTCGGTTTTACTGCTTGGATTTAAATTTTACCGCTTATCTTTTTAGCGACTATTTATAAGGCTTGCGCTACGAAAATGCCGACATATTTTTCAAATTTACTGCCGCGTATCGTTTCTTAAGAATGAGATAAATATTTCTATGATAATATTTATCCATATCATTTACTACTGCGAAAAAACAGCTAAATATAAAAGCAAATAGATGCGAATGTAGCAGCACAAGGAGAGAATGCTAATGGGTGAAAGCGTAAATAATTTACTGCAAAAAAGCGATGAGCTGATAGTAAATATGGTAAAAGAGGCGGGCGAGCTCGTCAAAAATTTTATCGAGATGTCAAAAAACGATCCAAGATTTAAGGATTATTACCGCGATTTTGCCGACGTCGGCGTGCAAGTTTTTAAAATCCACGAAAAACTGCACGCTGATTTTGCGGAACTAAAAGATTGCGAAGGGATAAAGGCACTAAAAGAGCATAAAGAATAAATTTCAGCCGAATTTAAATCTCTTAATTTTTTGGCGACCAGGACTTCCGCTCGCACCTGCCGATATACAAAAACAGCTCCGCTCACCTGTACCACGAAAGGAACTACTGTATTTAGCGCGGATTTATATTTGACTCGCCCAGACCCGCATCTTTAAGACACTAAATTTAAATTAGTCAAATTTAGTTAAATTCTCTTCGTAAAAAACAACCGTTTGAGGTTGTTTTTTTATTGTAAAGGGGGTGGGGGCTTAAATTGCGAAGTCGCTCCCCGCCCCCTTTAATCCCCCTACCCCTACGACGCTTTTAAGGTGGCGACATTGCTTTGCTCTGCGAGCAAAGCGTCGCGAGTTTAAATTTACATTTTCAGGGTGCTAGTCTCGGACACTCAAATTTGTAAATTTAAGCATAAAACAATAAGGCGAAGTATTTTGAGATGGATTTGAATGTTGCGACGAAATTTTCGACCGAAGATAGAACATATTGTTCATCGAGGGAGAAAATTTCTAGCTCATTCAAAGACGCTCAAAAGACAAGCCTTACTTAGTAGAATACTGCGCGTCAAGATACGGTATCAAATACCCATACCCCTGCTCCCCCATCTCCTCCTTCGGTACAAACCTCAGCGCGGCGCCGTTTATGCAGTATCTAAGTCCTCCTTTATCGCGCGGACCGTCGTCAAATACATGCCCCAAATGCGAATCCGACATCGCGGTTTTGACCTCAGTGCGCACCATGCCGTGTGACAGATCGGACTTTTCGGCGATCAGGCTCGCGTCGATCGGCTTTGTAAAGCTCGGCCAACCGCAGCCCGCGTCAAATTTATCGTACGAGCTAAAAAGCGGCTGACCGTTAGTGATATCGACGTAGATGCCGATGCGCTCCTCGGCGTTTAGCTCACTGCTGTGCGGACGCTCGGTCGCAGCGTGTTTTACGACGTCGTAGGATATGGCGCTGAGCTCATTTTTTAGCGCCGCGTCGTCTTTGTTTTTGTAGTTTTGCAAATTTTGCTTCATATCACGCTTCTTGTCGCTTAAAATTTCGCCCTTTTTAGGCAGACTCTCAAAGGTCACGTGACAGTATCCGTGCGGGTTTTTATCCAGATAGTCCTGATGATACTCCTCGGCTTTATAGATATTTTCTAGCGGCGCGACCTCCGTTACGATGGGCGCTTTGTAGTTTTTTTGCTGCTGGGAGATAAAGGCTCTGATCGCGGGCTCGTCCGCCGCATCGGTATAGTAAATGCCCGTACGGTACTGCGTGCCGTGGTCGCCGCCTTGCTTGTTTAGACTGGTCGGATCGATGGTGTTAAAGTAAAATTTGAGCAAATGCGGCAGGTCGATCACGTACTCGTCGTATTCGAGCCAGACGGCCTCGGCGGCGTTCGTATCGCCCGTACAGACCTGCTCGTAGCTAGGGTTTGGCACCTTTGAGTTTGCGTAGGCAGTGTAGGTGCTCACCACGCCCGGAAGCTGCTTGAGATAGGCCTCCGTACCCCAAAAGCACCCGCCCGCTAGCACGATCGTTTTGTTCGCGGCCGCAGGCTCCTTCGTTTTATGACTCATCTGTTCTCCTTGTAAATTTAAAAATATACCTAAAAATAGCGCCAAAGCGCCGACTATTCCAACTGTTTTTAACGTTTTGCCAAGCATTTTCGCTCCTTGTGGCTTAAATTTTTGATTAAATTTGATTCAGGCAAATTTTACTTCAAATTTGACGGTTTTAAATTTGACGCACCGAGACCTGCATCTTGAAAATGCTAAATTTGGTTTGGTTAAATTTAGCGTTGCGAGTTTGGCTTCCTTGCGTAAATTAACCTTTCTTGTTAAGGGGGAAGGGGCTTGAGTTACGCTCTGCTTTGCAGTTGCGAGCGTAGCGAAGCAAAAGAGCTCCCTTTTATATCCGCCTTTATCTTTTCTTTGGGAGAGGAAGGGGTTCTACTTACGAAGCGTCGCCCCTTCCTCTCCCAAGCCCTCTCTAACCCCACTGCACGTGAGAAGTTGCTGCGCTATGCGCAGGTTTAAATTTAGCATTTTCAAGATGCAGATCTCGGTGGGTAAAATTTACAAATTTGACTTCAAATTTGATCGCAAAAAGATAAGGCGAAGTATCGCGAGATGATTTTTCGAGTTTTGAAGCAAAATTGAGCGTGCGCTAGGCATATAGCCTGCGGAGCGAAAATTTTGCAAAATCTCGGAAAAGCGCTCGCGAGAAGAGCCTTAGCCAAAATCAGCGAAATTATAACCGTCTAGCATAAACCCAACGTGAATTTTGCCTCTTAATTTACTCTCTCGCGCTCGCGGCTAACGGCAAGGCGTAAAACTTAAACCCCTCTTGCTCAAACCCGCTCGCAAACACCTGAAATTCCTCAAATTCGGCACTGTTAAACTCCGCTCGCCAGATCGCGCCCTCTTCGTTAAATTCTCGCTCAAAGCTTAAATTTCGCTTTTCAAAATAGTGCTCAAAGCGCGAGCCAAGCGCATAGGGAGTAAAAAACAGGCAAAGCGATTTTATCTCAAATTTAGCCAGCGCGCCGCAGGCCGAGGCCTCCTCTATCGCCGCGTTTACCGCTGCGCCATACGCTCGCACGAGTCCGCCCGTGCCTAGCTTTATCCCGCCGAAATACCGAACGATGAGCGCGCCCGCGTTTACGAGCTGGGCGCCTCTAAGTGCGTTTAGCGAGGGTTGCCCGCTCGTGCCCTTTGGCTCGCCGTCGTCGCTTTGAT
>CAURKE010000006.1:0-13108 GCA_963525055.1 uncultured Campylobacter sp.
GCGTGCTAATCGCATACGACAAAAAGCAAAAATCAATAAGGCAGATGATAAAAAGCAAAAACGTTTCCGAGCGTAGCATGCTAAATTTTGGGCTTAAATTTGCTCTTCCCAGAAAAACTCTATCCACTCGTGCGCCTCTCTTACCGTGAAATCAGGCAACAAAAGAGCTTTGCGTTTATAAAAGATAGTCGCGATCTTTAGCTCGATATGCGGGAAGCGCTTTAGAAGCTCTTGCTTGATAGCTATCATGCTCTCGCCCGTATCGATCATATCGTCTACTATCAAAATTTTATTAAATTTAGATAGATCCGGAATGTTAAAGATATCGATAGTATCGAGCTTTTTAGTCTCTTCGTAATGAATTGAGTTTAGCGTAAAAAGATTGCGGTTATTTAGCAAGCTCGCTAAAAAGTGCCCCAAAGTAAGCCCACCGCGTGCGATTGCCAAAATCACCTCGGGCTCGAAATTTTCTTTGATATCCCGCACCATTACTTTTACGTCTTTATGGAATTCCTCAAACGGATACTTCAGCATATTCTCTCCTTAATGCACTAAAAATACTATGAAACTAATGAGCGCAAGCACGATAACGCCGATATTTACGTATTCCCACTCGCGCCTCATGATACGAACCAGCAAATACGCCATAAATCCAAACGAAAGTCCAGTTGTGATCGAGTATGTAAGCGGCATTAAAATAACTATCAAAAATGTCGAGATGGCAATGGCCGGATCTTTAAAATTTATATTTCCAAGCTCGCTAAACATCAGTACGCCAACCATCACGAGTATCGGATATATCGCGTTTGAAGGTATCGCTTTAAAAAGCGGCAACATAAAAATCGTAAGCACGAAACATAGTCCGCAAAATACCGCCGTTAGCCCCGTTTTGCCGCCCTCTTCTACGCCGCTAGCGCTCTCGGCAAATGACGTCGTCGTACTAACGCCCACCAGCGAACCAACCATCGTGGCTACCGCATCGGCTTCGAGAGTTTTTTCGAGTTTTTCGACGCCTTTTTGATTGCTCTCGTCAAAGATCCCCGCTCTGTTTCCCACGCCCGCTAGCGTGCCGATAGAGTCGAAAAGATCGGTCACGAAGAAGGTAACAATCACCGGAAGCAACGCAAAAGATAGCGCGCCCATGATATCAAGCTCTAAAAATATCGGCGATATCGAAGCCGGTAGCGAGATAAATTCTTTCGGATACGGCGCGATACCAAAAATCCAAGCGATCACCGAGGTCGTAAATACCGCGATGATAAAGGCGCCTTTGACCTTCCACGCCCAAAAAAGTATAACGAAAAATAACCCCACAAAGCCCAAAATAACGTTTGGATCTTTTAAATTTCCAAGTCCGACCAGCACCGCGTCGTTATTTACGACTACGCCCATTTGCTGAAGTCCGACAAAGGCGATAAATGCGCCTATGCCCGCGCTTATCGAGCGCCTGACGTCATCGGGGATAGACTTTAGAACCCAGATTCTAAAATTCGTAAAAGATAGCACGACGAAAATTATACCCGAGATGAAAACTACGCCCAGAGCCGTCTGCCACGGTATTTGCATACCAAGCACCAGGCCAAAGGTAAAATACGCGTTCAGTCCCATTCCCACGCTCATGGCCACCGGCGTGTTCGCCCATATACCGTTTAGCACGGTAGCGATCACCGTGATGAGCGCTGTAGCCGTGATGAGTGCGTCCATCGGCATACCCGTTTTGCTCATGATTATCGCGTTTACAGGCACGATATACATCATCGTTAAAAAGGTCGTGAGTCCCGCGCTAAACTCGGTCTTTACGCTAGTGCCGTTTTGCTTGAGTTTAAAAAAATCCAATTTCCGCCTCCTTAGTTATCGTAAATTTTTAGTTCGTTGTATAAGCTATCTCGCTCGACCGGGACAAATCCCGACGTCTGAATGAGATCGGTAAAATTTCTAAGACTCATACCGCTTGCCGATTTCGCTCCGGCCGCGCTTTGGATGCTCTCTTTTTCTATCGTGCCGTCTAGATCATCAGCGCCGAATTCCTGCGCGACCATGGCTAAATTTATCGTCGAGGTCGCCCAGTACGCCTTTATGTGCGCGACGTTATCGAGCACCAGACGCGAGATGGCAAAGGTTTTTAAAATTTCGGCCGAGCCGGGATAGTTTTCCACTTTTAGATAGTTGTTATCGCGCTGATAAACAAGCGGGATAAAGGCGTTAAATCCGCCCGTCTTATCCTGTAAATCGCGAATCCTTAGCATATGATCGATGCGGTTTTGCCTGCTTTCTACGTGGCCAAACAGCATCGTAGCGTTGCTTTCTCTGCCTTTTTCGTGCCAAAGGCGGTGGATTTTGAGCCAGTTTTCGGAGCTCACCTTGCCTTTACAGATCTTACGTCTAACCTCTTCGTCAAAGATCTCCGCTCCGCCGCCGGGCATTGAGTCCACGCCGTATTCGAGCATCTTTTCCACGACTTCTTCGTAGCTAAGGCCGTGTTTTCGCGAGAGGAAATCAACCTCAGCCGCAGTTAGAGCTTTGACGTGGATTTGCGGGTATTTTTCCTTGATTTTTTTAAAAATTTCCAAATACCACTGCCACGATGTGTCAGGGTTGTGCGCCGAGACGATGTGTATCTCTTTTGCGCCGCCAGCGACGCTTTTTTCGACGATTTTTAGGATCTCTTCGTGACTCATCGTATATGGGTTTGGGTTTTTGCGATTTGCCGAAAACGCGCAAAATTTACACACGTCCGCGCAGATATTTGTCGGATTTATATGCCGATTTACGTTAAAAAATACTTTTTTACCGTGCAGTTTTCGCCGTTTGGCGTTTGCGAATTTACCCAGCGTAAAAAGGTCTAGGTCGTACAAGCCGGCGCATTCGTCCGCGTCCAGACGTTCGCCGCTTTGGAGTTTTTCTATTAAATTTGTCAAATTTTATTCCAAAAATAGATATTAAACGGCGATTATATGTTAAAAAAGCTTTGTTTTTGCAAAATTTTAGTATCATCGGATAAAATTTACACAAAAAGACGGCGGTAAAAAGTGACTTTAAAAGGAAATTTAAACGGCGTTTTAGGAGGCGCAAATTTAGCCTCGCAGCTAAAAAAGCTTCAAGGCAAGGGCTTTGCAAATTTCATTGCAAAGCAAAGCGACGAGCTAATAAAAGCTCTATGCGCACGGGTTTTGGACGAGATTTTCGCGGACTTTAACCCAGACGTCGATTTTATACCGTTTTGCGTCATCGCTACCGAAAAGTACGCCGACAACCTCAACTCCACAAGCTCCGTTTTAGAGGTTTTACTCGTTTCTAGAGAAAACGCGGGCTTTAACGTCAAATTTATCCTAAAAAAGCTAGTCGCCGCGCTGGAGGGCTCAAATTTAAAGCTAAATATTAAAATTTGCGAGCTGGACGAGATTTTTGAATCACACAAAAACGACCACAAAGCAAAGGCCGCGTTTAGCCGTATCCGCTACATCTGCGGCTCGCGCACGCTGTATAAGGCCGCGCGCTCGGAGATTTATAAAACTCGCGAGTTTAACGCGCAGGAAAATCTCAAATTTTACGCCAAAAATCTAGGCGCCTTTAACGAGATCCCAAACATAAAGCAAGAGCCCGATCTAAAAAACGACCTTGGCGGCACGAACGACATCTACTACTTAAACTGCGCTCTAAACGGCTTTGAAAACGAGATCAGCATGCGCTCGCAGGCTCTAAAATTTATCGACGAAAAGGAACTTAGCGCGCTAAATTTGGCGGCTGATTTTATCCTTTGCGTAAAATCGGCGCAAAATTTAACCTCCGACTCCGACGTTTTCGATCCCGCCAAACTAAACGAGATCACCGCGCTCATGCAAACCAAGTCCAAAAAAACGCAAGAAAACAGCAGCGTTATATCCCAAAAGCTCTTTTCCTGCATGCACTCGGTCGCCGTTTTCTCGCGCTACTTGGTTTCTAGCTTTTATAGGAGCAAATTTACAAGCGGGGTTAAATTTAGCCAGCTGCGAGCCGCGCGGCTAAAAAACGGATTTTATAGGTTTGAAAATACGATTTACGTCCCGCTGCACATCCGCCCTCGCCCTCTAAACGCCGTACTAAAGCAGCTTTTGACTCTCGGCGATGCGGAGTATAAATTTGACGTAGGAACGATCTTTTACCTAAAACGCGCGCAAATCAGCAAAGAGGACGCCGAGGATTCGCTCGCGCTTTTTAGAAAAATTTTGATGCGAAACCACGCTCACTGCATTATCAAAGCACTTTTGGACGCGGAGATTTTGCCTGTTTTAGTTAAGCCGCTCGAGCACGCCGTAAATTTGGCCGAATTTGACGGCTACCATAAATTTAGCGTCGGCGAACACTGCGTTTTAAGCGTCAAATTTGCCGAAAATATCAAAGATAAATTCGTAAAATCGCTCTACGACGAGCTCTGCCTCGAGGGGCGCACGCTACTAAAGCTAGCCTTGCTGCTGCATGACGCGGGCAAGGGTCTAGGCGGCGATCACTCGGTCGTGGGCTCAAATATCTTTCGCGCCTATGCCGCAAAGCTAAATTTGAGCGCAAAGGCCGTAAATATAGGCGTTACGCTCGTGCGCTACCACACGCTGATGAACGATGTGGCAAACCGCGAGGATATCTACGATCAGCGCACGATTTTTAGCTTTATCTCAAAGCTGGGCGATCCGCAAACCCTAAAACTCTCCTATATCGTCGCTTACTGCGTGATAAATGCGACCGACGAAAAGCTCTATACGCCCTATCTGGCGCGGCTTTTACGCGAGCTTTACGGCATTTGTTTGCAAAGCTTCGAGGATGAAAATCTGCTAGACGAAGCTTCAAGGCGCGTAAAAAAGGAGCTTAGCATCAGGCGAAACGCCAAATTTGCGGCCTTAAACGAAAATTTGAAAGAAAAAATCTTCGCTATCAGGTCAAATTTGCTCTTTGCCAAATACCAACCAGCAGACATCATCAGCATCGCCTGGGCCGCGCAAAACGCCGATAAACTAAGCGTGCAGGTACAAAATCACCAAAGCCTAAGCATCGAAATTTACGCGCAAAACTATCCGAATTTAGCTGTTTTGCTCTCGGCTCTGGCGCACCTAGATCTTGGATTTATGGAGATTTTCGAGCTGTTTGATGGTAAATTTTACGTCAAGCTAGAGTTTAACAAAAACGTCAAATCAAGCGAGCTAGAAACCCTAAAAAACCTCATCGAGATCTCGCTAAAAAGCGGTGCCTCGGCGCAGATAAATCGCCCGACAATACTAAAAGGCGAGCTAAATTTCGACGCGAACCACTCGCAAGAGTACGCAAAGCTGGGCATAAACGCAAAAGATCAGCGCGGACTGATGGCTTACGTATTGGGAGTTTTTAAGGAATTTGATGTAAAAATAGCCAACGCTAGAATCCAAACCGTAAAAAACAGGACGCGAAATTTGCTGCTTATCGAAAAGCGCGAGGGCGTGGATTTAGGTGAAATTTTAAAATTATTAGAAAGCGAGTAAACATGTGCGGAATCGTCGGTTACGTCGGCAATAGAGAAAAAAGAGAGTTTATTTTAAACGGATTAAAAGAGCTTGAGTACCGCGGCTACGACAGTGCCGGCATGGCGGTGATGAGCCTAGATGGCGGTTGCGACAAATGCGCGCAGGAGATCGCCTTTTTCAAAGCCATCGGCAAGCTTGAAAATTTAGCCAAAAAATCAGAAGGCTTTAGCTCTGGCGGTGAAGGCGTCGCGATCGGGCACACGCGCTGGGCTACGCACGGAAAGCCTACCGAGATCAACGCTCACCCACACCTGGGCGAGCACTCTTTCGTCGTTCATAACGGCATCATCGAAAACTACAAAGAGCTAAAAGAGGAGCTTGAAGCAAAGGGCGTTAGCTTCCTTAGCCAAACCGACACCGAAGTCATCGTGCATCTTTTTGAGGAAAATTTAAAAACCATCGGCGAGCCTTTTAAGGCATACGAAGCCACGGTAGCGCGCCTGCACGGTGCATACGCGACGCTGCTTATCACTAAAACGGCTCCGGGCAAAATTTTCTTCGCCAAGGACGCCGCGCCGCTAGCTATCGGTAAAAGCGAGGAAAAAGAGGTATTTTTCGCCTCCTCCGACGCCCCGCTAATCGGCCTAGCCAAAGAGGTGTGCTATCTGGACGACAAAAGCTACGGGTTTGTTAGTCTAGATGAAATCGCAGTTTTTAAAGACGCAAAAAAACTAAGCCCGAGCTTTGCCGCGCTGCCTGCGGATAAAAGCTACGCGCAAAAAGAGGGCTACCGCTTTTTCATGGAAAAAGAGATCTACGAACAAAGCGCGGTCGTCTCAGAAACTCTAATGGGGCGCGTCAAAGAGGATGCGGTAGGTCTTGAAAATTTAACCGATGAGTACCTACGAAATATCGACGATATCGTGATCTGCGCGTGCGGCACGAGCTATCACGCAGCCCTTACGGCTAGCTATCTTTTTGAGAGGCTAGCAGATACGAGAGCCAAGGTCGAGATTGCGAGCGAATTTCGCTATAGACGCCCAAAACTAAACAAAAACGCTCTTTTTATCGTCATCTCGCAAAGCGGCGAAACCGCCGACACCCTAGAAGCGCTAAAAATCGCCAAGCAAGCGGGACTAAAGACGCTGGCAATCTGCAACGTAGATAACTCCTCGATCGTACGCCTGGCAGACGACACTCTGCTAACTCGCGCGGGTATCGAAAAGGGCGTAGCCAGCACCAAAGCCTTCGCCACGCAGGTAGTAACGCTGTGGATGCTAGCGCTGCAAATCGCGCAGGCTAAAGCCTCCATAAGCAAAGACGAGCTAAAAAACGAGATCGTAGCACTCCTGCACGTTCCGCAAATTTTAAATATCAGCAAAGAGCCGCAAGAGCGCATCCGACGCCTAGCCAAACACTATTTGCACGGCCACGGCTTCTTTTTTATCGGACGCGATATATTTTATCCGCTTGCGCTAGAAGGCGCGCTAAAGCTCAAAGAGATCTCATATCTGCACGCCGAGGGCTATCCTGCGGGCGAGATGAAGCACGGTCCTATCGCGCTTGCCGACGAGAGGCTCTTTACGATCGCGCTAATGCCGCAAACCGTTCTTTACGAAAAAACCAAGAGCAACGTCGAGGAGCTAGCCGCCCGCGACGCCTACATACTTGCTATCAGCCCCGAGGAGTTCGAGCTTAGCGACGATTTTATCAAAACTAGCAAGCAAGCTCACCCGATGAGCGAGTTTTTCGAGATGATGATTATCCTGCAGCTTTTTGCTCTGGAAATCGCCGTGAGGCTGGGCAACGACGTGGATATGCCGCGAAACCTCGCTAAAAGCGTGACGGTAGAGTAAATTTAATAGGCGAAATTTGACGAGCGGCGGCGTTAAATTTCGCTTTTAATCCTAATCTGTAAATTTGGGCTAGAAGTCACTCGCCTAAATTTCTCTCAAACTTTATTCTAAATTTAAATGCAAATTTATCGGCGTCTGGGGGTATCATGCAAAATTTAAACGAAAAATATGAAATTTATCAAAAAGAGCTAGATAAAAAAGCGCTCCGCCTCACGTCGCTGATGAACGACGCAAAATGGCTTAAGCTTTGCGAAATTTTAGAGAACTCGGGCTGCAAGGGCTTACGCATAAAGCTGCTATCAAGCAGCGAGGAGATCACGCTCATCTGCGGTTTTGGGTGCTTACAGGACAGGTATTTTGACTGCGCAAACGGAGCGATTTTGTTTAAAAATCTGCACTGGGTTCTCGTGCCTAAATTTTACGAGCAAACGCGCATGAACAGAACCGAAAAGCTCGCCTCAAATTTTATCCCGAATCCTCTTGAAGCGGTGCTGGACGCCATGACAAAGGCGGGTAAATTTGACTACGAAATAGATGAAAGCGGGCTAAAAATTTACGGATATAGATAAATTTGGCTCAGGCAAACGGCGCCAAATTTAAATCCGCGCTTGCTCGCCAAATGCAGCGAAATTTGATAAAATTTGACTAAATTTAACTAAAAGGAGCAAATATGGGCGCTCATCTATGCCCAAAATGCGGCGAAAACACGATCTATTTTGACGGCATCTGCCACTCGTGCAGCCAAAGGCAGAGGCGGGATAAAATTTTAAATTTAAGCGCCGACGAAGTAGAAGCGATGATCTTAAAAATCGCGGAGCGAATCGATGAGATCGAAAAATGGGATGAGATTTGCAATGATTTTTGGGCGCTTTTTAGCCTGCTGGGCATCCACGATCCAAGGATCGCGAGAGCCGCGGCGGCAAAAGAAATCTACTATCCGCCAGAGCTCTACTTCGGCGCGCCGGACGACGTAAAAGACGCACTCATAGCAAAACTAAACTCGCTAGAGGACAACTCCGAAAACGTGCTAAATCACCTTCTTTGCGCGCTTGCGTGGCAGGGCGGCGAGCAGACGGCCGAGCTTTTTTACGAGCTGTATAAAAACCCGAGGCCGTGGCGTAAAAAGCTCTACGTGGGTACCGAATTTTACGCAAAAATCGGCGGATGGGCGTTTGACGAGACGGGCGAGCGAAAATCGCTTGTTTTTGATAAATGTCTTACCGCGGTACGCATAAAAGATGGCAAGCGCGCGAGCCAAGACGCAAATTTAAGCCCAAACCAAAACACGGATGAACCCGTGCAGATCGGCGAGCCTACGGGCCAAAAGTGCGAGTTTTGCGGCTGCGAGATGCTCGATATGCTACGCCTTAAGGCTGGCGAGCCGCGGCTTGCGTTTTTAAATTTAAAGCACGACGCGATATTTCGCTGCTGCCCGACCTGCGTCGGTTCGGTCAGATATTTTTGCAAACGCGGCACAGACGGCGAGATAGAGTTAAGCCATGATGGCGAAGGCTTTGACGAAAGCTACTTTTCGCAGGAGGATATGACGCGACTATGCGATATGAGATTTAAGCTAGGCGGCGAGGTTTCGCCATTTTACGGCTGCTTTGACGAGCTTGATACGACCGTGGGCGGCTATCCGCAGTGGGTGCAGGACGCCGAGTATCTAGCCTGCCCTAGCTGCGGCGGGACGATGAAACATCTAGCGCAGATCCCGTTTGGCGAGATGATAGAGGGCGAGGGCGTCATATACGTGCAGATCTGCGAGAAATGCGAGGTTTTGGGCGGTTGTTTTCAGTGTACGTGAGGCAAATTAATTAGCTATAATGCGAGTAAAATTTGATTTAAGGAGAAAAAATGGGGTTATTCGGTTTGGGCAAAAAAGCTGAAAAGGCGCAAATTCCAAGCACTTTTGCCGGCAGAGTGGATAAATTTTGGACGGAATTTAGCGGCGTGATAGATGAGATCAAGGCCGATCTGGCGGCGGAGGAGTTTGAAAAGGCGATGCAAAAGACCGACGAGAAGCTTCGCATCTGCCTTGCGGAGCCCTATTTTATGACGGGGCTTGCGGGCGATAAGCTCGATCTGGTGCTGACTCCCGAGGGCATGAGGCACCGCCTCTTTTGGCTAAGCTTTATCAAAAACGCTATGCCTAGGCAGCTTGAATCCAAGATGCTCTGCACGCTCGGAAAGCCGCGCGCGCCGCGAGGTATCGGCGGGATCGAGATGTACGATACGCACGTAAACGCCGAGGAGTCGATGATCTACGCGCAATTTAACGAAAGCGACGTGGATATTAAAATTTACAACGAAAAGCTAGCGGCTCTGCTCGCGCAGGACGAAGGCAAGGCCTATAATCTTAGTTTTATCCTGCTTGACAATATGATCGGTGAAACGGCGATCATAAATACGCTAGGCGAGCTCGAGGTGCTGGCCGAACCCAAAGAAAACGGCGTGCCGCTAAGCGAATTTGCCGATCTGATTGATGAGAAATTCGGCGAAAAAGCCGCGCGCGAACCGCTAAAGAATTTTTTCAGCTACGAGATGGAGCCGCGCAGTAGCGAGGTACGCGAGGACGTGATCGTAGGCACCACCTGCCTAACGGCCATCGTAAATCAGTACCTAAACGGCGAGCGCGACATCTACAACGAAGCCTTCGAGCTCGGTATCAAATTTTGCTTTCTTAGCATTGATAACGGCGGCGACGTGCAGGCAGGCTTTGATCTGCGAAATAAAATCGAAGACGAGGAGCTGGAGAGCTGCGGCTCGTTTATGGAGATAATCGGCGGCGCAACCGGGCAAAGACACGCATACATCGATCTCATCTGCTATGACGAGGAAAGGCTAAAAGAAAAAGTAAGCGAGCTTTGCAAAAAATATGGTGCGAATATAGAAATCCACGATTTTAAGCGGTAAATTTAGCCACGGGCGTCAAATTTAGCTTTTGCGCGCCCGCACCTTTTTATTTTTGGCGCTAAATTTTACTTTTTGATGTTGGTTACGGCGGATTATTCCGACTATTTCTGCTAGCTCAAAGCAAAATTTAACAAAGATCGCAGCGCATGTAGCTCTAGATCTCTCTGTGCTAGCTGTATTTTTAAATTTACAGTAGCAGGGCCTATTTACCCACTCGCCTCAACGCAAATTTTTTAGATACTGGCATGCGTTAAATTCTCCGAGCTTGCAGCCCCTGTCGTAAAGTTCTTTGGCGGCGTTTTTATTCTTTTCTACGCCCATGCCTTTTTCGTAAGCAAAACCCAAATTTGTGCAGGCTAGCGCGCTAGCACCCGAGCAAGCATTGGTAAAAAGCACAATGGCTCTTTTGTAGTCTTTTTCCACGCCCTCGCCCTTAAAATAGCAAACCCCAAGATCGGCGCAAGAGTCCACGTGTCCGCGCCTACAAGAGGCCGCAAATATCTGCACCGCCTTTGCCGCGTCCTTTTGCACTCCGTCGCCCATCGCGTAGCTTAAGCCAAGATTGTAGCACGCCGTTTCCTCGCCTAGTTCGCAGGCCTTGCTAAACAGCTCATTCGTCTTTTTACCGTCGGGATAGACGCCAAGTCCCTTGCCGTAGCTATACGCCAGGCTCGCGCACCCCTCGGCTACGTCCTTTTCACAAGCTTTAGTAAACAGCTCGTTTGCCTTTTTGTGATCTTGCGCCGCGCCTTGTCCGTTTTGATAAAGCAATCCAAGATATACGCAGGCTTTGTCCGCGCCCAGCTTGCAAGCCTTGTCGTAGCGCGCGACGGCTTTTGTAAATTCTTTGTCGGATTCGTAAAAATACCCCAGCCCCGCGCACGCCATCGCGTTTTCCTCACCGCCTTTCTTGCAAGCGAGTTCTAAATTTTTAATTGTGTTTGACAAACTCTTGCAAACCTCCTTGTTTCCCTTCTCGCACTCATCGCGCAGATCGGCTAGCTCGCCGCCAAAAGCCAGCGCCGCAAAAAATATGAACAAAATCAAACGTCTCATAAGCTCAAATTTCCTTTCAAATTTTATAAATTGACCGCCGTAAAGCGTCGAAGCCAAAATGCCTGAAGTATAAATTTAAAAAGATTAAAATTCAAATTTAGCTAAAATCGCTATCAAAAAGGAGCTTAAAATGATTTTTGAAGACGGGCTGATTTTTATCGAGCGCGAAACTAGCGAGATACCGTGGGTAAAAATTTTTACCAAAACGCCGTTTAAGGAGCTAACAGACTGCGACGAAGCGACGCAAAAAAGGGTATTTGAAGCGGTTTTAACGACCGAAAAGGCAATGAGAAAATTTTATAATCCCACAAAAATAAATATCGCAAGCTTTGCAAACTACGTGCCACGCGTGCATTTTCACGTGATGGCGAGATTTGAGAGCGATAGCTTTTTCCCCGAGTCTATGTGGGGCAAAAAGCAGCGCGAGGGCGAGCTAAATTTGCCTGATTTTGCCGAATTTTCTCAAATTTTAGCGCGCGAGCTAGGCAAAGTCCGTGAATAAAAAAATACTTCTAACGCTTGCGTTCCTCGTAGTAGCAGGCATTTTGGCGGTTTATAAGGCGCGCTGGGACGAGCAGACGCAGACGGAAAATATCAAAAAATTTCTCGACTTCCAAACGCAAATTTTAAATAAAAATATCGAGGAGGAAAAACTCTCCGCGATGACGGTTGCGACGCTACTAGCGCAAAACGAACACGTGAAAAAATGCATGAGCCAAAACGACCGCCAAATGTGCCTAGAGACGCTTGGCGAATTTACAAAAACGCTAAACAAGGTGCCGATCTACGAAAATGCCAAATTTCATATCCACACGCCTGAAATGAGGAGCTTTGCTAGGAGCTGGATACCGCTATATAACGACGATCTAACGAACTTTCGCCACCTGCTAACTGAGGCGAAAAACGGCGTAGCCGCAGGCATCGAGGTCGGTCGCGCGGGTGTTTTTATAAGGTCGGTTGCGCCGATATTTGAGGATAAAAAGATGCTCGGCAGTATCGAAGTGCTGCTTGATTTTAAGCATTTGAGCGACTTTTTCGCGCAGCAAGGGCTCGGACTTTTCGTCCTGCTCGACGCTAGCGCCGACTCGCCGTATCAAAACGGCAGCGACAAGGGCATCATCGAAGGCTTTCATTTCGTAAACAAGAGCTATGCGAATTTAAACGTCTTGCCGATGCTAAAGGATATCAAATTTAAAAGCGGAGGATTTTATCAGACGGATTCGCATGCCTTTACCGTCCAGCCGATGAACGACGCAAAAGGCGAGCGCGTGGGATATTTCGTGATTTATTTTAACTCCGACTCAAAGGAGCGAAATTTAGCAAAGCTGGGCGTTTGGTTTGATTAGTCAAGCAGGCTTTTTGAGTACGGCGAGAATTTGTAGGTAAAGACGCTGCCTTTGCCCAGTTCGCTTTTCACGCCGTACTCTACGCCGTTTTTCACGCAGATGCTTTGCACGATGTTTAGCCCTAGCCCAAAGCCGCCCTGCACGCCTTCGTCTCTGACGTAGCGTTTCCAAATTTTACTCGTATCTTTTATGCCTTCGCCCTCGTCCTCGACTACGAGCACGATTTTGCCGCTTTTTTCAAAAAGGCGCAAATTTATTATCCCTCCTTCGCGGCTGTATTTCACGGCGTTACTCAGGTTGTTATCGATCAGTCTGCCCGCCTCTATCTTGCTCATAAAAATTTGCAAATCAGGCTCGATGAAGTCGTAAATTTTGATATTTTTCGCCATCGAGATACCGCGCATATACCGCGCTCGCTCGAGGCAAAATTCGCTCAAATTTAAAATCTCGGGCGGAAATAAAATAT
>CAURKE010000007.1:0-12913 GCA_963525055.1 uncultured Campylobacter sp.
CAAGCAAACTAGGGCCAAGCTTGAGCGATACGGGATATTTTGCATGAAAGATATGGCAAACGCCCCATTTAGCCTGCTAGAAAAGGTGTTTGGTATCGACGCTCACATCGCACTAGATCACGCAAACGGTATCGAGCCCACCACTATAGCCGACATCAAGGCTTATAAACCCTCGACCAAATCATACTTTAGCTCGGAAATTTTACCCAGAGACTACGAGAGACTAGAGGCTCTAATCGTGCTAAAAGAGATGGCCGATAGGCTAGCTCTAAAGATGATAAACGAGGAGGTGCGGGCTAGCGGGCTCACGATAAATATCAAATTCGCCGACAAAAACGAGCCCGCGCAAAGAGCTACGGTAAGGTTTAAAACACCTAGCAATATCGCTAGCGTGCTCATGGACGCAGCACAAGAGCTATATCTAAAAAAGATAAAAAACGCAGGCCTCATCAGGCAAATCGGCATATCTGCAAACGACATCGTAAAGGAAAGCAAAACCGAAAGAAGCCTCTTTGAAGAAGAAAACGCAAAAGAAAAAACGGTGCTAAAAACACTAAACAAGATAAAAGAAAAATACGGCAAAAACTCCATCCTAAGGGCTATCGACCTGCTACCGGAGGCCACCGGACGAGATAGAAACAAAAAGATAGGAGGGCACAAAAGCGGTGAATAGAGATAGAGCCAAAATCTTTAGCTCGTTTAACCCTCTCTCAACTCTAGAAAAAGCCCTAAAAGCGCAGGAGCGGGAAAAGAGCGAAAAGCTAGACCTAGACGAGTCCAAGATAGAAGAAATCCTAGGTGAAATAGGCAAACTAAAACCCGCCGACAAGGTAAAAATCACGTATCACGACGGACAGGGCTACGTGAGTATAGAGTGGCTGGTTTCAAACGTAAATTTGATGGATAAAAGCCTAACGGTGGTAAAAACGAGGGTCAAATTTGACGATATTTACGCGGTTGAGGTTGTTTCGTGAGGCGGCGTTTTTGTCGTTTTGCGGCGCTCGAGATGATATGTGCGGCACACAAAACGCTTAAATTTGCTAGCTTTAAAGGCGTTTAAATTTTACTCTACCCCCGCTTTTCTAGACGGCTAAAAATCGGGACAGTAAAATTTGCCTTGATTAAGCGGCCTTGCGCTATCTCAATGCTAGCTTTGCGTGCGTTAAATTTGGTCGTGCGCCTTTTTAAAAAGCATTTGTGCGCGAGGAGCTTTTGCTTATTTACGGTTGCTCAAAAAAACAGCCGCGCGCTAAAATTTCTAGTTTTTAACCGCTTCGGCGAGAAATTCTCGCTCGATCGTTTCTATAACGGCTTGCGGCGAGAGATCCTTCATGCAGGCGTGAGTGCCCAGCGGACAGACGCGCTTCATGCAGGGCATGCACTCGAGATTTAGGTGCAGGATGCGGGCGTTTTCGTTGCGCCACGGACAGGTCTGCGTAAATCTCGTCGGCCCAAAAAGCGCGATCGTAGGCGTCTTGTAGGCTGCTGCGATATGCATCGGGCCGCTGTCGTTCGTGATAAATATCCCGCCGCTTTGCCCTATGCCGCCGATATTTTCGCATAGTTCGCGCACGCTCGTTTTACCCGCTAGATTTTCGCACGCCGCGCCGTTTTCTCGTAAAATTCGCTCGATTTGCTCGCATATATCGCGCTCGCCCACGCCGCCGAAAATCATAATCTTAAATTTGTCTTTAAAATGCAGCGCCACCTGCGCGAAGTAGGCCGGATACCAGCGTTTGGCGCTTCCGTAGCTAGCGCCTGGATTTAGCCCGAGCACGGGCGCGTCAAATTTGCGCGGCTCAAAATAAAGCTTCAGCTCGTCGTCCGCCCGTTTTAAATTTAACGCCGATTTGACGAATTTTAGGTATTTTTGCACCTGATGCGCGCCGTCGTTGCTCTTTTGAAAAATAAGTTTTCGCCCCGCCCGCGCCCCGTAAAGTAAAATTTTACTCGCAAACGAGCTTCTAAAGCTAAACGCCGCGTCAAATTTGCCAAGCTCCCTTGCCTGCCAAAATAGCCGCCAGAGCCTAAATTTAGCCTTTTTGCTGTTATCCACGATAACGCGTTCGCAGTTTGGATGAGCCTTAAAAAGTTCGCACGCCGCAAACGAGCCGAAAAATACGATTTTGACGGGCTCATTGGCTAAATTTTCTAGATTTTGATTTTCTCGCGCACTCGCGGTCAAATTTGGACCGCGGTTAGCTTCAAATTTACCGTCCAAATTTGGCGTATCGTTTTTAAAAATTTGAATTTCTTGCGTTACCGAGCCGAAATTTTGCGACGAAAAGCTAAAATCTCGCTCATTTTCAAATTCGCCTGCCGAATTTCTCGCGTCAAACGCCGCCGCGTGCTTTGCGATAGCCTCCACCGCGGCGCTTGCCATCACGGCGTCGCCCAGCCAGGTCGGCAGCTCAATCAAGATTCGCACGTATGATCTCCAGCGTCGCGTTCGCGTTTTTTTCGATGCTAAACTCGCTAGCAAGCGCCAAATTTTGCTCTTGTAGCATTGCTAGCCACTCGTCGTCGTTTAAGATCTCGTCAATCAGAGCGCAGATACCGTAGTCTTGCGGCGAGCTCATCACAAACTCCCCCGGTAATATCTCCGCCGCGCCGTTTTGAGCGGTCGTGATAGCGACGCAGCCGTAGCTAAGCGCCTCCAAAACGACGTTTGAAAACGGCTCGTACGCCGTCGGGAACAAAAACAGCTCGCTACCTTCGTAAAATCTCGCCGCGCTTTTTTGCGCGCCCGTAAATACGGCGTTTAGGCCTAGTTCCTTGGCTAGATTTTTGTAGCGAGCGGCGTTTTTATCGCGGCCGACGATCAGGCAGTTTACGCGGGTTTTAAGGCGAGCCGCGATGCGTAAAAACTCCTCCGCGCCCTTGCGTTTAAAGCCGCTTCCCACAAACAGCAGCGTCGGTAGGTGAAAATCAAGTCCGAATTCCTCGCAAAGAGCGAGCTTTGCCGAGCCTTTTTGCACGCGAGTAGGCAAATTTACGCCGTTATAGACGACTGCGATCTTTTCAGGGGCGACGGCGTAGGTTTCGCAAATTTGGCGCTTTATAAAATTTGAGTTGGCGATGATTTTTTTGGTATTTTTAAAAGTGCGCTTTTCAAGGTACGGAATGACGAAATTTAGCGGGTTTACAAACCAAAACGGCTTGGTTTTCATATAGACTTTGTGCACGCCGTCACCCGCGCGGTAGATGTCGGCGCAAGTGATGCGCTCTAAGCTAAAATAAATCTCGTCCGCGCCCTTTTGCCGCTTTGCCTGCGAGTTAAAAAGCAGGGCTTTGATCCACGAGCTTAGCTTTTTGCTACCGTTAAATCCGCGAGTCTCGCACGCAACGCCCGAGTCTTTTAGGGCTTTAACGAGCCGCGAGAGATATCTCTGCGCCCCGCCGATAGCATCCAAATCGAGCCTTAAAAATACTATTTTTTTCATGTTCGCCTTTTAAAATTTAGCGGTATTTTATAAGTTTTTTGATGAATTTTAGGTTATGCCCAGCGGGCGAGGAGTGAGAGCGTAAATAAGTATAAGCGTAAAATAGGTATAATCGCGCAAAAAAGGAAAATCGTGAAAATTTTGCTCGTTAGAAACGATAACATAGGCGATCTCATCTGCACGACGCCGGCGATTGAAGCGCTGCGAAAGGCTCATCCGCGCGTGCAGATAGATATCGTAGTAAATAGCCTAAACGCATGCGTCGTTCGCGGCAATCCATTTTTAAATAAAATCTATATCTATACTAAACCAAAGCACGTAAAAGGAGCGGCGGCTAAGGTTCGAGCGTTTTGGGGAAAATGTAAAATTTTGCTTCAAATTCGCCGTGAAAAATACGATGCGACGGTGATTTTTAGGAGTGCTTATTCGCCCTCTGCCGCGATATTTGCCAGAGCCGCAGGAGCTAAAACGACCATAGGCGCGGCAAAGCAAAACGAGGGCGGGCCACTAATAACGCATAAACTAAGCTTTAATCCGCCGCCTCACGAGGCGTTGCTTTGCTATGAACTAGCCGCACCGCTGGGAGCGAAATTTGACGGAGAAAAGACGCTTTACGTACCGAGCTTTAAAAGCGAGAAATTTAAGGATTTTGTATTTTTTCACGTATCCTCGAGGGTGGAGCAAAACCGTATGGACGAGGCTAAAATTTTACGGATTTTGGGATTTTTAAAGCAAAATTTCAGGCACGTCGCCGTTAGCGCGGAGGATGTAAAATTTGGCGAAAAAGTAGCGCAAGAAGCGGGCGTGGAGTTTGCCTCGACTGCGAGCCTAGATGAACTTGCAGGCTATATCCAGGCAGCTAAATTTGTCCTTACGCTTGACGGCGGCGTGGCGCACTTAGCTCCCGCGCTTGGGGTAAAAACGGTGCTGGTGTTTGGCAAAACGGACGCCGCTCGCTGGGCTCCCATTTACGGCGGCGCGGAGTGTGCCGTGCTACAAAGCGCGAGTAAAAGGGCGCAGGACGTCGCGGACGAGGAAATCTACGAGGCGGTCAAAAATATATGAAAAAAACAGATAAAATAAATATCTTAGAGCTTGAAAGCTCGCTAGGTTTCGGCGGTCAGGAGCACCGCACGCAGCGCGTCATAAACGGGCTAAATAAGGATAAATTTAAGGTATTTTACGCGCTAAATCCCGGCTCAAGAAGCTTTGAAAAGCCTATTGATTGCGAGTTTGTAGAATTTAACCTAAGCAAGGTTTATAATATTTTTGAAATTTTTAAAATTTGCCGTTTCGTGCGCGAAAAAAATATCTCGATCATCGCCACGCACTCTGGCAAGGACGGCAACATCGGCGCGATCGTAGCAAAGCTAACGGGCGCTAAAGTCGTGCGCACTAGACACCTGCAAACGCCGATCAGATCGGCATTTAGCTACAACGTAAACGACAAAATCGTAGCCGTCTCAAATGCCGTAAAAACTCAGCTCGTCTCGCAGGGCGTGCGGGAAAATTTGATAGACGTTATCTACACCGGCGTGGATACGGCACGGTTTAATCCAAATTTTACCAAAGATATCAAAGCAGAGCTAAATTTGAGCGCAGACTGCGTAGTAGTCGGTATCGTGGCGGTCTTGCGCGCGGCGAAAAATCATCAGCTTTTGTTTGAAGCTTTTAGCGAGCTAAATCTACCAAACACCGCTCTAGTCGTGGTCGGCGACGGTCCGCAGGAGGAAAATCTAAAAAAAATAAAAACGCCAAATATCTACATGCTAGGCTCGCGAACCGACGTGAGCGAGTTTTTGGGCAGTTTTGACGTTTTCGTGTTACCCTCAAAGATGGAGGCGCTGGGTACGGCACTGCTCGAGGCGCAGTCGTGCGGGGTGCCTTGCGTCGGTAGCGACGCGGGCGGCATCGGCGAGGCGATAAGTAGCGGCGAAACTGGGCTTTTGTTTAAAAACGGCGACAAAGAATCGCTCAAAGAGGCCTTAAAAACGCTGATAGAAGACGCGGCGCTTCGGGCTAAATTTAGCGCGAGCGCGAGGGAATTTATCGTGCGAAACTTCTCGATAGAGACGATGGTCGCACAGACGGAAGCGATGTATGAGGCTCTTTGAGAGCGCGGTGCGGCTAGCTTTGCGATTTAAAAGCGTGCGCAAAACTCAGCTGGTTAAGCAGCCCGTCCAAACAGTTTGTTTTTTTAGCAACACCGCGCTTGGCGATACGATTTTTAACACGCCCGTTTTTCGCGTCTTTCGGCAAAATTTCCCGCATGTACGCACGGTCGCGCTACTAAATCCCTCTACCGCACCGCTTTTTAAAACCGATCCGAATATCGACGAAATTTTACTCTACGACGGCAAAAAGGGCGACTTTTTGCACGCCTTGTCGCAACTAAAAAAGATAAAACCCGACATAGTTTTTATCCTGCACTCAAACGAGCCGCAGGCTACGCCCTTAGCCGTTCTTTGTGGAGCGAAATACGTTTTTAAGCTACCAAACTCGGGCAATAAATTTAACGCGTTTCACTCAAACGTGCCTGAGCCTTACGGAGATGAGAGGTACGTAGTGCTAAACCGTCTCGAGCAGCTTAAATTCGTAGGCATCAAAAGTCGCGACACGAGGCTAAATTTGTATCTGCGCGATGAGGATTTCGCCCGCGTCGATGAAATGCTAAAAAAAGACGGCAAACGTAAATTTATCGGCTTTCAGATGGGGGCTAGCACGGTTTCCAGGCAGTGGTTTTGGCAGCGTTGGCAGCAGCTGGCGGGAATTATTTTGGAGCGCACGGACGCCGTCATCGTGCTAACGGGCAGCCCCGCCGAGCGAGCGATGACCGCGCAGTTAGACGAGGAGTTAAGAAGCGCGCACGTGATAGATGCGGCGGGTAAATTTAGTCTGCGAGAGGCTGCCGCGCTGATAGCTAGGCTTGACGTGTTAGTGACGCCCGATACCGGCCCGCTGCACGTCGCAGCTGCGCTAAAAACGCCTACGATCGGGCTTTTTGCCGTCGCGTCGCCCGTGAACTCAAATCCTGATTTTGACGAAAGTATCCATAAATTTATCAAAAAGCCGCGCACCTGTTCGCCTTGCGTCGGCAAAAACTGCAAATTTCAGGAGTGCATGCTGCAAATTGAGGCGCGCGAGGTCTGGGAGATGTTAAAGGAAATGATTTGAAAAAGATTTTGTTCGTCGATACGGGGCGCGAATACGGCGGTGGGACGAAGAGTTTTTTGTATCTTTTGCGTGGGCTTGCCGCACAGCAAAAGTACGAGCTTTGCGCGTTTTTTGAGACCGATTACGAGGCGGGCGGACGCAAAATCTCGCAAATCATCGAAGAAGCCGGGGCTAAATTTATAAAATTTGCGCCAAAAAAGCAGCCCTCAAAACTAAAAAAAGAGCTTTTACGCGCGCTGGGCGGTCAAATTTTAGCAAAATACCTTTATAAAAAAGACTACGACTACGCGCTTTGCTTGCTGCGGCAGGTGCGGCCCGATATCCTTCATCTAAATAATCACTTTTCAACCAATCTCGCCTACATCGCCGCCGCAAACGCCCTAAATATCGCGGTAGTACAGCATCTGCGCAAAAACTCGGCTATCGAGCCTTTTAAGCTTGAGATTTTAAAGCGGCTAAAATTTACGCCCGTTTGCGTTTCAAACGCTACTTACGAATTTTACGCCGCGCAGATAAAAATGCCTAAAAACGTGGTTTATAATCCCGTCAAGGCGCCTATTTTGAAGCCGGAAAAGCCTGAAGCGAGCGAAAATTTGAGCTCCCCGCAGGCAAATTTAAAAGATAGCGGCGACGGTAAAAGCGCCGCCCTAAAAGCCGAATTTGACGCCGAAAAAATAAATATCGTAATGCCTGCAAATTTCTTAACGCTTAAAGGTCACGAGCTTGTTTTTGACGCGCTTGCGGGACTAAAAAGAAGCGATATAAAGGTTTATTTCGCGGGCGGGGGCGAGTTAAAAGCGGGCGCTAAAGCCAAATTTGACGCGCTGATAAAATCAAACAAGGCCGAGTATCTGGGCTTTGTTACCAAGATGGACGAGATTTACGCCGCGTGCGACTACGTGCTTGGATTTTCCAGCGACGAGGGACTGCCCAGAGTCGTCATCGAGGCGCTTGGCTACGGGCTTGGCGTGGTGTACTCCGATATCGCCGTCATAAGGGAGATTTATGAAATCTCCTCGAAAAAACAAGATTTTTTTATAGTTCAAAGAAGCTCGGACGCGCTTTTAGCCTGCTTTGAGAGCTTGCGTAAGCCAGCCTTAAAAAGCCCCGACGATGCCGTTATAAAGGCATTTAGCATAGAAAATTATCTTCGCGGGATAGATAGGATATATAGCGAACTTTGACGAAGGCCTCGATGTCTGCGAGGTTTTGCTCGCTAAGCTCGAAAAACGCGCTCGCGTCGATGTCGCGTACGGTTTTAAACACGGAGCTAACGGACGGTAAATGTGAATTTATGACGAGCGAGTCGGCGACACCCCTTTGCTCGCTAGCAAAACAAGGCCCCATCAAGCAGATCGTAGGCGTGCGCACGCTATCTGCGACGTAGTAGTTGCCCGTATCCGAGCTTGCGTAAAGCTGCATCTGCGAGAGATAAAACGGCAACTCCTCAAGCTTGATTTTACCTATCAAAGAGATGATTTTTAGTTCTTTTTTGCCGAATTTTTTTACGTAAGTATCGCAAATTTGCGAGCTAAAATTTGACCCGTCGTTAGTGCTGTTTTGGCTGCAAATTTGAGCTTTTGATTGCTCGCCGTTTGCATTTTCAAGGCCGCCGTAAATTTCACTCGTATCGCTACCGGCTAAATCCGCGCAAAATTGCCTATCGCTAGGATTTTCCGACTGCTTTTGGTCCGCATTTTCCGCGAGCAGGTTTTTTAGTAGCGCCTCCTCTTCGCCAACGCCGAAAATGTAAACCTCGCAGTCAAATTTAGCGAAAATTTCAAAGATTTTTTCCCAAGTATGATTTGGCGGCGTTTTCATTTTATTGCCCGCGCTTAGGCTCACGCCGATCTTAAATTTGCCGCTTTTTATTAGATTTTCTTGTGGGATAAAGAGCGGTTTTTGCAAGCATTTTTCATATTTTAGCTCGCTAATGCCCAGCGTTTTTAGGTAGGTTAGCAGCGTGAGGTCTTGCAAAGTATGTGGCACTTTTTTCATGCCGAGCGACAGCAGGGCAAAGTCGCTAGATGCCGCATAGTGATGCACGGTGACGACGTTTTTAGCTAGCGTGCAGCGCGCTAAAAAGAGATTTAGACTGTTTGGCATCAGAACGTAGACGCTCTCGTAGTTGCGCGAAAAAAGCTCGAGCGCGAGTCTTAGTTTGGAGGCTTTTTTGCGTTTTACATCGTTTATCGTAAATATTTTTTCTATTCGGCTGTCGTGTTTTGCGAATGCTAGGTTTATCTCGTCGATTAGTACGTCAAATTTGCCTAGTTTTTCAAAGATCACGGTCGAGTTTGCGTAGTCGCCGATTTTAGCGGTTTGTATGAGTAAAATTTTATCGGATGGTTTTTTAAAACAGCTTGCTATTTTAAAGTACGGCCAAAGTATTAAATAAAATAAAAAATATATCAAAAATAAATCCTTTGATTTAATCAAATAGGCTATTTTACATGATTTTTAATTAAATATTGTTATAATCGCGCATTTAACAAAATGGAGAGTGTATGACCAAGCAGAAGGTGTTTGATTTTTGTCAAAATTTAATAATATATCTTATCTTTATATTTATAGTTTGCGAGCACCACGTAAGCTTTACCGCTG
Organism: uncultured Campylobacter sp.; assembly: GCA_963525055.1. Classification (GTDB taxonomy): domain Bacteria; phylum Campylobacterota; class Campylobacteria; order Campylobacterales; family Campylobacteraceae; genus Campylobacter_A. Next base: position 9,222 of record CAURKE010000007.1, read on the forward strand.
TAAAAAATATATCGCTCTATACTGCTGTTTTGCTAGCTTTTACAACGTTGTTTTTGTGCAAAGATAAAATATTGCAAAGAATTAAATTAAATTTTAGCCATGCTAAAATGAGTCTAATATTCTTAGCTTTATTTGTTGCTTATGCGTTTTTGATATCTTATTTCCCATATGACGATTCTTTTGGTTCTGCAAAAAAAGCTCTTAGCGAATTTGGAAGAGGAATTGCATTTTTATTTGTAGTACTTGTTTGTTCAAACGGCCAAGAAAGGCAACAAAATATCCTTTTTTACTCCATATTGGCGGCATTTATTTTTATTACCGTTTATTATGCATTGCCGATTTTTGAAAACTTAAACAAAATTTCAAGTGCGGATCCGGAGACTGGAAGAATAGTACACAGGGGATATTCATTATTTGTAGACAGGTTTATGGTATTTGCCTTGTTGGGTTTAATTTTTTTTAAAAGCAATGCTGTAAAAATTTTTATGATTATTTTTTGTTGTATTGCTATTGCTATGGATATATTGGGCGGCGCTAGAGGGAGCTGGCTTAGCGTATTTGTTGCTTTTATTTTGTTATTTATGTTTCTGGTTTTCAGTAAACATAGAGATTTTTTAAAGAAAAATTTTAAAAAATTATTTGTCATTGGAATGCTTTGCTTTTTAAGTATAGGGGTTTTATTTTTTAATTCATCCATTGCAAACTCTAAACTATCGCAAGGATTGCATAGTTCGGGCAGGGATTTGATATTAAAAGAAAGGCTCCCCTTGCTTTTTGAAACTAATAGATGGATATTGGGACTCGGGCACGGCGAGCACTTATATGATAAATTTTTAGCTGACAAGTCGGATGAAAAGGGTATCGAAATTTTCATGATGTCCATAAGGGACGGAAAAAGACATTGGTTTAATGATGAGCCTTTTTTTATAGGCAATATATATTATTATGGAGTTATCGGAGTTTCATTTTTATTTTTATCATTTTTCTATCTATTACAAGAAAGTTTAAGTTCGTTTAAGTGCACGCAAAATTTATTATTTGCCGGAGTCTTTATTTCGGCTATAGCATATTTTGGTATAAGAGGACTATTTGAGACATATAATTTAAGAATTTTATACCTTTTTTATTTAATAGGATTTCTCATTTTATTTAAATCCAAGGTTGATGTAAAAAATGAGCGTTAGCGTTTTGATGTATCATCACGTTTTAAAAAAGGGCGGATTTATCGCTTCTGGCGTAGAGGATTTTGCCTCGCAGATGCGGTTTTTGGCGGAGGCGGGCTACAAAACTCTAAGCGCGGCGGAGTTTACCCTGTACAAAAAAGGCGAGCTAGCCGTACCCAAAAAAAGCGTCCTCATTACCTTTGACGACGGTTGGAAGGATAACTACGTCTACGCCTACCCTATCTTGCGCGAGTTTGGGCTACGGGCGACGATATTTTTAGTGACGCAGTGGATAGGCCGCGCGAGCGAGCGGCGGGGCGAGTTTATCGAGCTAACGCACCAAGAATACAAAAAAGCAGCCCCCGAGCGCCCACAGGACGTGTTTTTAAACCTTGACGAGATAGCGGCGATGCGGGACGTTTTTGACTTTCACTCGCATACGCATACGCATTTTGACGAGTATTTCGGCGCGCTCCCGCCTGAGGAAAATTTCGCTCGGTGCCGCGAGTTTATGCGCGCAAATTTGGGCATCGAGGATAGGCTTTTATGCTGGCCTCGCGGCAAATACGACGAAAATTTGATGCGTCTAGCTAGACAGTCTGGTTACGAGGCGTTTTTCACGACGCAGCGAGGTATAAACAGACCCGACGGCGATTTGTCCGCCATCAAGCGCATCGCCGCTAAAAAGGACGCTGCGTGGCTAAAACGCACGCTTTTTATCTATCAAAACGATATTTTGGGCGGGATATACTCAAAAATAAAAAAGTAAAATTTGCTCTAAATTTGAGTAAAATTCGGTATTTTGGCGGATTTACTCGGTCTGCGTAAGATCGCTCAAATTTAAAAGGCGTGAAGTAGCGGGTGTAATTTCGCGCAGCGGCGGGGTGTGCGTTTGCTTCGCTGACGGCATTTAAAGGACCCATTATGAAATTTCGCAAACTTAAATTTAAAATCATAGCCGTGGCGCTGCTTTTCTGCGCCCTGTTTATCCGCATCGTGCCGGATTACTCCGCTTCGCGAGGCTTCGCTGTCGTTTCTATTTTTGGCTATAACAAATATCAACAGGGGTATTGTTTAAAAGAGGATAGAATTTTACCCAAAGAGGAGCGATTTAAGCGCGGAATTTTAGATCTTTTAAAGAGGCGTATGCTGTTTCAAGCCCTCGTTACCGACAAATGCTATTATGTATATGGCAGCAAGACTTGCAACTATGGCAATGGAGAATTTGCCGTTAAGGTAGGCTTTTATGAGACGGATAAATTTAATAACGATGATTGGCTGGAAGTTCTATCCAAAGAGTATGAGATAGAAAAAAGTAAAAATCAAGCCGCTTGGCCATACAGAAATATTTTTGTCGAGAAATTTCAAATAAAGCCCGTAGATATCGCAGAAAAGTTAAAAATAAATTTAGATGGCAGATCAGCCGGTTTTGAGGAGCCTATAGTAGAATACGGCGGTTTACGTGAGTATATTTTATATTTCGATAAAAGCTTTATATTGTATGATAATTTTGAATTTAGATATGCCACGATTACGATATACGAAGGAGATACCATAAAAGATTTATCTGAAGGAAAACAATATTATGATAACACCATAGAAAATGAATCGCGCGAAAAGAATTATTATTTAAAAATCGATACATGCGGCAATAGCGATTTTAAAATTTATAAAAACAATGTCGAAGAAATAGCGGATCGTTTGGTGAGAGAGGATTTGTTTAAAGGTGGCTGAAAAAGCTTTGATCGTAAAATTTAAGAGGATGCAAGGTGCAAATGAGTGCAGAGCAAAAATATAAATTTCATAGGGCAGCGAGATATTTGCTCGCTTAGCGGGTGGTTTTCTTGCTTGATTGGTGGGTGACATCTTTGATTTTAGCGGTTTTGCCTTTTGAGGGCGCGCTAAGGATTGCCGTTTTTGTGGCGGCATTTGCGATTTTAGCTTGCGCGCTGCTTTGGTATTTGTTCAAAAGGTATAAAAACTTTAAGCCAAGCAAGCTGTTTGTTAAAAATCCAAATCTCAGTTTGCTGCTTTTTGCGGTAGAAAATTTATAGCTCGGCGCTTTTTACGGCGGGTTTTTGGCATGCATCGTGGCGGGGTATTTTTGGGGCGAGCAGGCTGCTGGCTGGAGCGTGGCCTTTGCGTTTGCGTTCGCGCCCGTTTGTTTGCTCGTTTTCGTGATCTCATACATGTACGAAAAGAAGGCTTAGGCGTCAAATTTAAGCGCCCAAATTTATAAAATCAAGAAGGTCAAATTTAACGGCTAGCGTTCAAGTAAAATTTGACTTTGCAAAATCCGAGCCGATAAATTTGATCGTCAAATTTGGCCAAAACGGCCGAAATTTACAAAGCCTGCCTAGCTTTGGCTCAAATTTTCCCTGATTTTTCTCTTTATCGCCTCCAGCTCCTCGCCCTCAAATCTCATCAGCGTTCGCTCCACGCCGTGCTTTATCATCCCCTCTTTATCGCACGGTACGAAGTCCCAGTCTTTTTGAAATACCGCGTGCTTGCCCATAGTTTGGTTGCCGT
>CAURKE010000008.1:0-12419 GCA_963525055.1 uncultured Campylobacter sp.
CTTTGGCGTATTGCATTTTGCTAGCGGTTAGGCCGAAAAATTTGGAGTATTCGCGCACGGACGGAAATGCTATCTCGTCATCCTGACGCTCTAGCTGGATACGCAGCATGATGATGACGTCCGAGCCCTCGACGGCTTCGCGCATATCGGAGCAAATTTGACAGCCGAAAGCCTCCATACCCGTTAAAAACATCGGCGGACCAAAGAGCTTAACCTTGGCTCCGAGCGTTTTTAGGACGTAGATATCAGAGCGGGCTACGCGGCTGTGAAAGATATCGCCGATGATAGCGACCGTGAGATTTTCGAGACTGCCGCGATTTTCCAGTATAGTAAAAAGATCAAGCAGCGCTTGGCTAGGGTGTTCGTTTAGGCCGTCGCCCGCATTTACGACGTGAGCGCCCGTGTTCTCGGCGATAAATTTAGCCGCGCCCGAGCTGTAGTGGCGCACGACTACGATGTCCGTTTTCATCGCGACGATGTTGTGGACGGTGTCGATGAGCGTTTCGCCCTTTTTGGTGCTGGAGCTTGAGGCGGTGAAATTTATAGCGTCGGCTCCGAGGCGCTTAGCCGCGATCTCAAAGCTCGTCCGCGTCCTAGTCGAGTTTTCGAAAAAGGCGTTTACGGTCGTTTTGCCGTAGAGCGACTTTGCTTTTTTGGTCTCGGAGTTGTTTAGCGCCTTAAACTCCTTGGCTAAATTTAGGAAATGGTAAATTTCGTCTTTGGTTAAATTTGCAGCGGTTACGAGGTCTTTTTTGGTATAGCTCATCCGTTTTTTCCTTAGAAAGATAGAGTTAAATCAAAAAAGCGATATTACCTCGTTTTTACTTAAGGTTTAATTTTGTAGCTTGCTAAACTCAGCGCCCAGACGCTGCCTAATCTCGTCGCCCGCGCGCTCGCCGTCTTTGAAATTTTCCGTGACGAGATCGTCTAGGCAGCTAAGCACCTCAAAGAGCTCGCTTTCCCATTTGTCGGGGTTTCTGGCAGTGTTCATCGTCTCGATAAACGTCAGCTTCTTGCTCATCTCGCTTAGGCTTTCTAAAAATTTTTCTTTGAGATCCTCGTTTTTTAGGGCATCGTCATAGAGCGCTTTCATCTTTAGCTCTCTTAGCTCGCCGTTAATGATCTCGCAAAAATCCTTGTACTTTTGCACCGAAATTTGACGTACGGCCTCTGGGGAGTTGTTTGCTAGAGTGCCGTTCTCGTCGATTTTTCTCGTTAGCTTTTGTATCTGCGCGTAGAGCACTAGCGCGGCTATGACGCAGATGACGGCGTAAAATGCGATAGATGACATTGTTTTTTCCTTTTTTGATTTAAATTTGCGGTTATACTGAAATTTTGCTTTTTTTACTATAAAACGGTCGTATTTAAATGCGTTATCTTATTTTCAAAATAAAATACAAATAATTAATTCATATTTAAGTTATCTATTATTAAAATACCACTTTGATTTAATAATTATTTTCATAATTAGCTAATTTTGATAATTTTTTGAGAGGAAAATGAAGATGCATAAAGCCAGTATCGTTCCTGCGTTGGTTTGCGCCTTGTCTATAGGAGGCATGTGCGAACTAGGAGCCGCAGAAACCAAAGACTCGGAAGTAAATTTAAATGCCGTTGAGGTTACGGCTAGTCCCGAGGATGATCCGACTACTAAAAAAGTAGGCGAAACGAAAAAGAGCGCACAAACTCTAAGTAAACAGCAAGTTTCTGATAGTAGAGATTTGGTTAAATACGAAACGGGCGTAAGCGTAGTAGAGGCCGGCAGAATGGGCGCTAGCGGATATTCGATCCGCGGAGTGGACGAAAACCGCGTTGCTATTACGGTAGATGGACTGCATCAGGCCGAAACGCTAAGTTCACAAGGTTTTAAAGAGATATTCGAAGGTTATGGAAATTTTAACAATACTCGTAATGGCGTCGAAATAGAAAACATGAAAGAAGCGACGATTACCAAGGGTGCAGATTCAATTAAGACTGGTTCGGGTGCACTCGGCGGCTCGGTTATGTTTGAGACTAAAGACGCTAGAGATTATTTAACAAAGAAGGATTGGTTTTACGGCTTTAAAGTAGAGCACTCTAGCAGAAACGACGAAAGACTGCACGCCCACACTCTAGCGGCTCGAGCAAAGTGGTTTGATTTTTTAGTGATCAAGACTGATAGAAACGGTCATGAGACTAAAAACTATGGGTATTCGACATATGATGATAGCGTAAGGGGCAGGGAAAGAGAGAGGACTGATCCGTATAACATAAAAAAGGAAGGAACTCTAGTAAAAATAGGCTTTCAACCGCATGAAGAACATAGATTTACCTTTATGAACGACGATTATAAAAATAGATCGCAAGGGCACGACTACTCATACACGCTTTATCCGCGATCGATTACAAATCCGGGTTTTTTTGAAACCAAGCTTGGAGAGAGATATACGGACGATCTAAGCAAGAGAACAAATAGGGGAATAGCGTATGAAAATTTCACCGAAACGCCTTTTTGGGATAGCGTGAAAATTTCATACTCAAATCAAAAAATAAAACAAAGGGCTAGGACAGAGGAGTATTGTAGAGGTGACAACTGCGCGGAAACAAGCAACTCAATCGGGCTACAACCCAAGGGCTCAAAAATAGTCGATAAGAACGGAAAGGATTTTAATACTGGTAGAGAACTGCTGCCCGGAGACGGCACTTCTTTCCCCACGCTTACCGATTCGGACGGCAAGAAGCATAGAGATTTTTCTTATAAAAATATCAACGAATACGGCTTTGACTGCTCGATTTTCGACTGCTCCGGCAAGACGAAACTTTATAAACCGAAACCTTGGGGGACCGGCCCCGATGAAACTATCGATCTTGACCTGTCCAAAAAACAATATACCACTCCCGACGGCAGGCATAGGTTTGATATTACAGAAGAAACTCATAACGGAAAAACATATAAAAGAGTAACGCAAAAAACTTATAATACTTGGACACAAAAATGGGAAAAATCCATCCAAAACGACCAATATAAAACTGTTCTGCCTAATTCAAAAGGCTATAAGGAGAGAGACTGGAAAGAGAGGGATTTAGACACCAATACAAAACAGTTTGATTTAGATTTTAGTAAAGATTTTGAATTTTTAAGTTTAGAAAATAGCCTTACATACGGACTAAAATATATAAAAACCGATAAATCTATGGTAAATAGAGCCGGCTATGATGCGGCAGACCCGAAGTGGTGGGCAAATACATCTCCGGGTGCAGATTGCCAGGATGCTGATAAGTGGGATGCGTTAAGATGTCCTAGAACCGATCCGGAAACATCGTTTCTAATACCTGTTGAAAGCAAAAGCGGAGTCTTTCACATAGCGGACGATGTCATAGTAAATGACTTTTTTGATTTCAATCTAGCATATAGGTATGATAAAATAAAATACGAACCAGAGTATATCCCGGGCAAAACTCCTAAAATCCCTGACGACATGGTTAAGGGATTATTTATACCGTTAGCGGTAAATCCTCTTAGGGAGCCAAGCTGGCGCGATTATGCCAACTGGTCGGATTACTTAGAGGCAAGAAGGAGATATGATGCCAAGCAAGCCGAGGTGGATGCTCTAAATGCAACGAATGCCGAGCGAAATATCGCCTATCTGGCACAACCAAAAGAGTATAAAAATAACTCCTATGCCGTGGGCTTAAATTTTAATCCATTTGAGTTTATGAGAATTCAAACGAAATATTCAAAAGCTTTTAGAGCGCCGACTACAGATGAGCTATATCTTGCGTTTAAGCATCCGGATTTTACGATAAAACCAAATGTGGACTTAAAGCCTGAAATAGCCAAAACCAAAGAGGTGGCCGTTACTTTTCATAGCGAAAGCCAAAGTTTTATTACTATTAGTAAATTTAAGACGGATTACCAAGACTTCTTGGATTTGGAATACCAAGGCACCAAAAGGGTAAATACGAACGCAAATAGCGCACTTGACTTTGATATGTATCAAAACGTAAATAGGCAAAAAGCCAAAGTGCACGGCATAGAGATAAACTCCAAATTTAATCTCAGCGATATCGCGGATAGTCTAGGTGGATTTTATATAGGATATAAATTTACGAAACAAAAAGGTAAAATTTTAACCGATGCCGATGGTCTAGTGCCTATGAATGCGATACAGCCTAAAACCTCAGTTTACAACATAGGCTATGCAAGCAAAAATGATAAATTTGGAGCCGATTTGTACTTAACGAGTGCCTCGGCCAAAAAACCAGAGGAAACATACAATATGTTTTGGAAAAACGAAAGACAAAGCGGAGATCCTATAAACGGACGCCAGGTGACCGATTATAGGGCGCATTGGTTAAGCTCGAATTATAAAGTGATAGATCTGATAGCGTATGCTAAACCCGTTAAGAATCTAACCTTTAGACTAGGTTTATACAATATAACCGATGAAAAATACATCACGTGGGAGTCTGCTCGCTCTGTAAGGTCATTTGGTACCACAAATATGGTTCGCAAATCAGACAGCTTAGGCATTAACCGCTTTTATGCTCCCGGAAGAAATTTCAAGCTAACGTTTGAAATGACTTTCTAGTCAATAACGGGTCGATATAAAACTATCGACCCATATCTCCTTCAACTTCTTTTTGCAACAAGTAGATATCTAAAATTTGGTTCATTATTTAGAACTGCGCGTATATTTTTGATTTAAATTTGCAGTTATGAAATTTTGCTTTTTTTACTATAAATCGCGCTAAAGCTAACCACTGCAAGCGCGCTCCAGATCAGCAAAAACGACAGCGCCTTAAGCGCGCTAACTTGCTCGCCGTAGTAAAAAACGGCAAGCAAAAGCTGCATAGAAGGCGAGATATACTGCAGGTAGCCGATCGTGCTCAAATTTAGCCTCGTGGCTGCAGAGTTAAAAAGCAAAAGCGGCACGACGGTCGCAGGTCCGCAAAGAGCGATCAAGAGCCCGAACCACGAAAAGCTAAAGTGATTTTGCCCGCTAGCCGCGACGAAAAACAGCGCGACGAGCGCGATAGGAGCTATGAGCGCGGTCTCGACGAAAAGCCCCTCTAAAGATGGCACGCTAAGGCGCTTTCTAATGAGCGAATAAAATCCAAACGTGATAGGCAAAATAATAGAGATGATAGGTAGGCCGCCCGCGTCGTAAATCTGTACCCCGATAGCGATAAAGACGATGCCGACGGCAAATTTGCCCGCGCGCGATAGCTTTTCTTTTAAAATCAGCACGCCAAGGAGCATATTTACGAGCGGATTTATGAAGTATCCAAGGCTGGTTTCCACGATCTTGCCGATATTTACGGCGTAGACGTAGATCCACCAGTTAGCGGCGATTAGAACTCCCGTGACAAATAGCCAAAACGTGGTTTTCTTGTTGCTTAAAATTTTCTCCGCGGCGCCTAGTTTGCGGCCAAATTTGAGCAGTAAAAATAAAAGTAGCACCGACCAAACAATACGGTGAGCGACGATCTCGGTGGCCGAAAGCGCGCTGAGCTGTTTAAAATAAATAGGAAAAACGCCCCAGATCATAAAGACCGACAGGCCGTAGATGAAGCCGATTTTGGTTTGATTTTTCTCTTGCATTTTTCCGCTTTTTTGGCGAAATTATATTTATTTGTCGTTAATCAAAGCTTATGTGACTCAAAAATGCGCAGCGAGGGCAAATTTGGGGCTAAAATTTGAAATTTTATCTGTAATAAAAGTTCTTTTAGTTAAAATCGGCGTTATTTTTAAAAAAGGTTTAAAGATGTGGAGTAGAGATTCGTGGAGAAAATTTAATATCTTGCAGCAGCCTAGCTACCCCGACGAGGTCTTGCTAAAAAAGGCCGAGGATAAGCTAAAGACTATGCCGCCGCTAGTTTTTGCCGGCGAGGCTAGAAACCTAAAGCAAGACCTTGCTAAAGTTTGTAGCGGCGAGGCATTTTTGCTACAAGGGGGCGACTGCGCGGAGAGTTTTTCAAATTTTAACGCCGTAAATATCCGCGATATGTTTAAGGTAATGCTGCAAATGGCGATCGTTTTGACGTTTGCCGGACGCTGTCCCGTCGTAAAAGTAGGGCGCGTGGCGGGTCAGTTTGCCAAGCCTAGAAGCTCGGACTACGAGGAGCAAGGCGGCGTAAAGCTACCGAGCTACCGCGGCGACATCATAAACGGTTTTGAATTTAATGCCGAGGCTCGCGTGCCCGATCCAAACCGCATGATCGAAGCGTATTATCAAAGCGCATCTACGATGAACCTTCTTCGCGCCTTTTCTCGCGGCGGTCTAGCCGATCTGCACGAGGTAAATCGCTGGAATCTTGGCTTTATCAAAAAGCCCGAGCTTGACGCCAAATACGGCGAGTTAGCTAGGCAGCTGAGCCAAACTCTAGCGTTTATGGGGGCTTGCGGCATAAACGCCTCAAATACGCCCGCGATCAGCGAAACCAAGGTCTACACCTCGCACGAGGCGCTTTTGTTGCCGTACGAGGAGGCGCTCACTAGAGAGGATAGCCTCACCGGCGACTGGTACGACTGCTCGGCGCATATGCTCTGGATCGGCGAGCGTACTCGCGGCGTAAACGACGCTCACGTGCATTTTCTAAGCGGCGTGCACAATCCTCTTGGAGTCAAGATCGGGCCAAACGCTACCGCGCAGGACGTCATAGCACTCGCAAATGCGCTAAATCCGCAAAACGAAGCGGGCAGACTAAACGTAATCATCAGAATGGGCGCGGATAAAATCGGAGAGCGACTGCCGAAAATCCTACGCGAAGTAAAACGCGAAGGCCTAAATATCGTCTACAGCATCGATCCGATGCACGGCAATACGATAAAAGCCGCAAACGGCTACAAAACGCGTGAATTTGACAAAATCCTAGCCGAAGTACAGAGTTTTTTTGAAATACATAGAGCAGAAGGCACGCATGCTGGCGGCGTACACTTAGAGATGACGGGGCAGGACGTGACCGAGTGCACGGGCGGATCGTTTAAACTAAACGAGGATGATCTCGCGCACAGATACGAAACGCAGTGCGACCCGCGTCTAAATGCCGATCAGTCGCTAGAACTTGCGTTTTTAATCGCCGAGTTTTTAAAGAAAATTTAGCTTTAGCGGGCGTAAATTTGATGAAATTTGCGCCCTTTAAATTTGACGCGCTTCAAATTTAGCTCTCAAATTTACTGAATTTAAACAAGCCAAATTTGATCCCGCTTACCTTTTGTCTTTCAAATTTGACCGCATTTTCCGCTTTTAAATTAAATTTACCCCAAATTTCGCGAATTTCTTAAAATTTAATACTATTTTCGCTACATTAATGAAAAATTATCAAATCGGAGAGAAACAATGAGCGATGTTTACGACATTATCGTGATAGGCGGCGGCCCTTGCGGCATCGCGACCGTCGTAGAGGCGAGAGCCAATGGATTAAAAAAAGTTTTGCTTCTCGAAAAGGGCGACAACCACAGCCAAACTATAAGAAAATTTTACAAAGACAATAAGCGCGTGGATAAAGAGTACAAAGGTCAAGACAGCACCATCCACGGCATCGTGTCCTTTGAGGACGGTACAAAGGAGAGTACGCTTGATTATTTCGACAAGCTGCTGGATGAGGAAAAGATCGAGGCCGTGTTTAACTCCGAGGTCGAAAGCGTAAAGAAAAAGGACGGTTTGTTTTTCGTGCACACCGCAAAGGGCGACTATAAAGCCAAAAACGTGATGATAAGTATCGGTAAAATGGGGCGTCCTAACAAACCGGACTACAAGATCCCGCCTTCGCTAAATAACGTTATAAATTTTAATCTAAACTCCTGTTCTAGCGGCGAAAAAGTGCTAGTTGTTGGCGGCGGAAACTCGGCCGTAGAGTACGCTATCGAGCTATGCCAATACAACAAAACTACGCTGGCGTACCGCAAGGATAAATTTAACCGCGTAAACGACGTAAACGTAACGGCGCTGTGGGAGCTAGAAAAAGCAAATAAGCTAAAAGTGCGACTAAACCACGATATCACCGAGATCGAAAACGAATCCGGGCGCGTTAGAGTGCACTTTTCAAACGGAAAAATCAGAGTCTACGACAGGGTCGTCTACGCTATCGGCGGCTCGACTCCGCTGGATTTTCTGCAAAAATGCGGAGTTGAGCTTGACGCGGATAAAGATCCGGTCGTAAACGAGCACTATGAAAGCAGTGTACCCGGCCTATATATCGGCGGCGACATCGTGCTAAAAAACGGCGGCTCAATCGTGCTCGCGCTAAATCATGCGCATAAGGTAGTCCAAGACATCAAGGAAAAATAGAGTTGAGAGCGTTAAATTTAGTCTTATTTTTTATCTGCGGTTGTTTGCTCACGCTGGGCGGGTATTATTTGTATTTCGAGTTTACAAGGCCGTCTGTAAAGCCAACGGAACTCGCCGTGCAGATAATGAACGTCGAGGAGATACCTAAAAACGAGCGCGTAAATATACCGATTAAAGAAAATTTGATCCCGCAAAGCCAAACCGCGCCGCAGGAACAATACGCTAAAAATTTGGATGCGAACTATACGGACGCGCCTATTTTAGGCAATGAAACCGAGCTAAAAGAACAAATCCGTGTCCTGCGTGCTCAAAATAAGCTGCTTTATGACGATAACGTCGATCTAGTCGGTAAAAATCTCGAAATCTCAAATCTCTTAAACGATCAACAAGCCGAGCTGGAAACTAGACGGAAACAAGCCGCCAGCGCTAACGACAAACAGCGTCTAAGCGCGATCGACGAGCTAAACAAAAAACTAGCCAAAGCGCAGGAAGAAAACGAAAAAAATAAAAATTTAGAGCAAAATTTGACTTCGCTTCGTAGCGAGATCAAGACTCTAAAAGCCGAGCTTGAAAAAAAGCAGAGTGAATTTGACAAATCAAACGCTAAAACGCAAAATGAGAGCCAAAATGCGTTAAAACGGCTCGAAGCTCAAAACGACGAACTGAAAAACGAAGCGACTTCCGCTAAAGCTAAATTTGAAAGCGAACTAAGAACTGCGACCGAGGAGACTGCAAAACTAAAGAGCGAAAACGCTAGACTTACAAACGAGCTAGGGCTAAAAGATACTGAGATAAAAAGGATCGCGAGCGAATACAACGCTCAGGCGCTAAACGCTCAAAATTTAACCAAAAGCAGGATAGAGGCCCTAGAAAAAGAACAAAATGCGGACAAGAAAAAAATAAGCGAGCTTGAAGCGAGCCTCGAAAACGCAAATAAAAAAGCCGAGTCAAAAGCCAAACTAAAATCGATAAATAGCGAGCTAAACGCTACGAATAAAGAGCTAGTAGCAAAGCTTGAAAGAGAGAAAAAGGGCTTTGAAAAAGAGGTAGAAAAAATCCTAGCTATGCACAAAACGGAGTTTGAAAAGCTAAAAAATCAGCTCGAAAAAGAGCGTCAAGATAGCGAGCGAAACGTAACCGAGCTAAAGGGTAAAATTTACGAACTGGAAGATCAGATCTCAAAAAAAGATAGTTTGTTAAAAAGCGCGGAAGCCAAGGTGGTCGATCTAAACGAGTCGCTAAATATCCAAAAAGAGCTGCTAGCAGACGAGATCGCCGCGAGTAAAAAAAATATCCAAAACTATAAAATTTTAAATAACAAAATCACGACCTTGGTCGAAAACAACATCAAAGCCGACAAGGAAAACAAAGAGCAAATAGACGCTCTAAACAAGCTTTTAACGCAAAAAGACGCAGAGCTAGCGACTCTAAAAAAACAGATGCAAGACGGAGCTAAAGATCTAAGCGATACGAAGGAAAATTTGGCCAAAACGAGTACGCAAAAAAACGTCGCAAAGGGCGAAGTGGCGCAGATACTAACCAAAAATGAAGAACTAATGAGCGAAAATGAAAATCTAAAAAAGATAATCCAGCTAAATTTTAAAGCCGAAGTGCCTAAAAAGGTAGTTTTCATCGCATCCGTCGAGTGCTCGGACATGAGTGCGGGCTCGGATAAGCCGACGCAGGTTTGCAAAAATAAAGTAAGCGACTTTTTACAAAGCTATAATTCAAATTATTATTTTGAAATCACGCCGATAGTGAGCCGAGGTAACTTTATCGCCACGTCAAAAGCGGCAAAAGTGATCCCACAAGATGAACTCGAAAAGATCAACTCATACGCAAATTTCGGTATCGGCAAGGAGCGCGCTAAGGTTGCCGGCGAGATGATAAAAGATGAATTCGGCGACTTTTCTCGTATCTCATATAGCAACGAAATTATTACCTCTCAGGATAAGCAAGGATTTATCATCAAGGTATATAGATGATAATCACTCAGCCCAAAAACGGCTACCGCTACAACAGCGATACGATGTTTTTGTATGACTTTATCCGTGAGGTCGGAGTGCGCGGCGAGGTGCTAGAGGTCGGCTGCGGTAGCGGGGTTTTGGGACTGCTTTTAAAGCGCGATTTTCCTAAAATTTTGCTTAGCTTGCTCGATATTTTGGAAGCTAACGTAAATTTAGCCTCCGCAAACGCTAGCCGAAACGGGCTTGAAGCCGAGTTTATAACGGCTGATTTTGCTAAATTTAAGAGTGAAAAAAAATATGATCTCATCATCTCAAACCCGCCATTTTACCACGACGGCGCAAAAAAAAGCGAGAACGAACATCTTCGCACCGCTAGATACAGCGAAAATTTGCCCCTTAGGGAGCTTGTCGGTAGGGCAAATTCGCTCCTAAAGCCGCGCGGAGTTTTTAGCTTTTGCTACGACGCTAAGCGTCTAGCCGAAATTTTACTTTGTTTGAGCGAATTTAAATTTACGCTTACTAGACTTTGCTTCGTGCATCCAAAAGCGGACGGCGCGGCAAATTTAGCACTCATCGAGGCTAAAAAAAGCTCAAAATCCTTATCTCAAATTTTGCCTCCGATTTTCGTTTTTGAAGGCGGAGTTTATAGCAAAAAGGCGGCTGAAATTTTTGCCGCGGCAAATACGCAAAGTAAGGACGCGGCGGAGTGAATTTGCTAAGACAAAGCGGCTTTGGTTATGAATTTGACGCTAGCAAGTGCGAGCGGTGCGGCGGCAAATGCTGCACGGGAGAAAGCGGCTATATATGGATAAGCTCGGCGGAAATTTCGGCGCTGGCGGAGCATTTAAAAATAAGCGAGGATGAGTTTAGATCGCGATTTTTGGATAAATTCGGATATAAATTTAGCCTCAAAGAAAAGCCCTATGAGGGCGGATTTGCGTGCGTATTTTTTGACGAAACGGCAAAAAACTGCTCGGTTTACGACTTTCGCCCGAGTCAGTGCCGCACCTTTCCGTTTTGGGACTATTTTAAGGATAAAATCAATGAATTGGAGAAAGAATGCGCGGGAATAAGGCGATTTTAAAATTTATATTGGCGGCCTTGCTTGTTTGTTTTGCTACCGCCAAAGACGGTTTTGACGAGAATTTATACGTTATCAAGGCGCTTTTGGCGGTGGAAAACGCCAAGCACGACGAGGCGACCGAGCTTTACGAGCAGCTTTACGAAAAAACTAAAAACACGGACTATCTAAAAGAGGCGCTCAGACTCGCGTTTTTTTCTAAAAACGTAAATTTTAAAAGCATTTTAGCGCTCAGCCAAAAGGTACTAAAAGACGATGTGGACGTGCTTCGCATACAGGGCGCAAATTTGATGAGCGAAAACAAACTAGACGAAGCCACAAAGATCATGAAAGAGCTCGTCCAAAAAGAGGACGTCTCTAAAAATCACGTCATGCTCTCTGCCGTCTACTCTATGCAAAACGATAACAAAGCCGCTCTAGGCGAGCTTGAGCGCGCGTACGAGCTAGATAGGAGCGTGGAAAATTTACTGCGAATAGTCGATCTTTTATATAACAAAATGAACGACAAAAAAGAGGCGATCAGGCACCTGGAGAGCTCGCGCCGTATCGACGGATGCGAGGTAGAGACCTGCACGGCGCTAGTGGATATCTATGCGCAAGACGGCCGCTACTCCGATATGATCGATGTTTACGAGAGTCTTTTTGAAGCGACGAAAGAAAAGATATATCTAGAAAAAGCGCTCGGCGTCTATGTCTATCAAAAAAACTACGACGCGGCGATCAAATTTCTACAAAAATACTCATACAATGACGATGCACTGATGGATCTTTACGCCGCGACGGGGGATTTTGCTAAGGCGTATAAAAAGGCGCAAGAAGCCTTTGATAAGAGCTTTAATCTCGAATATCAAGCCAAAATGGCGATATATCAATATGAAAGAGACACAAACAAACAAACCAAAAAGATAGATAAAGATAGCCTAAAGCAAGTCATAAATAACTTTGAAAAATCGGCCGTAAAGCTAAATAATGCGCTATATCTAAACTACTACGGCTACCTACTCATCGATCACGATATAGACGCGAAAAAGGGGATAGATCTGGTAAATAGAGCCCTCGAGCTAGAGCCTGGGTCGGTGTTTTATCTAGACTCGCTAG
>CAURKE010000009.1:0-12292 GCA_963525055.1 uncultured Campylobacter sp.
GCGGACTCATGCCGTCGCTACCGCTAGCTGCGACTCCCGCGGCAAAAAGCTGCTTAAGCCCCGCGATGCGGATCATGTAAAATTCATCCAAATTCGTCATGTAAATCGCGATAAATTTTAGCTTTTCAAGCGGCGGCAACGCCTTTTCGCACTGGGCTAAAACGCGCGAGTTAAAGCGCAACCAGCTAAGCTCACGGTTGATAAAAACGCTCTTTGTCTCATCCATTTTCCATCCTTTTTAAACTTTTATAAATTTTAGCGAATTTTCTCTTAAATCACGGCCTTTCCGAAAAGCCGTAAGTTTGTGTTATAATAAACGAAAAATAAATTAAGCTTCGGCAAAAATAGGCAAGGGAAAAAAGATGGATTATATTTGGGCGGTTATTATTTTATGCGTTGGTATGGCGGTTTTTTGGGTGCTTAAAAAGATTTCGATGTAGCCGCGTTGTAAATTTAAAAACAAATTTACATTTTGACGTCAAATTTGGTATTTTTGGAGCGATTTTACATTCTTGTTTTGAATTAAATTCGGCACGATTTGCAGCTAATCAAAGATAAAAATTTGAGAGGATTTGAGGCAGAAAAACGGCGGCACAAATCGTCCGCCGCTATTAAATTAAAGATTATTTTCTTTTTTATACTCAGCCAAAAAGGCGTAAATTTCGTCTTTTAGTCTGAGTTTTTCTCGTTTTAGAGCATCCACTTCGGCATCGTTATAGACATTGCCTTTTTGCATCTCGGCGATCTTTTCGTCTAGGTCGTTGTGTTTGTCGAAAAGCGACGTAAATCTCGCATTCGTGCCTTTTAGCTTAGTTATAAGCTCTCTGTCTTCATGAAACATATTTGCTCCTTTGATGGATTAAATTTTAATTTAATTTTAGCGAATATTATTTTAAGAGCGGGTTAAAAGCGCGCCGTATCTGGGCAATTTAGCAAATTTTACCTAGCCTACGACAAGCTTAAATTTATCAAATTTTATTGCGCCGACGAATTGTTTTTGCGTCAAATTTGAAGTGGTTACTTGATGCAAATTTAAGCCGAACAAGCCGTGTAAAGCTCAAATTTAAACGTATTTTAGCTCTTCTGGCTTATGCCTACTTTTTATGACGCGTTTGGTTAGGCGTATCGACTCGCCCGTGCCGATAACAAGCAGCTTCGTGCCAGTACCGATTAGCGTGTCGCCCTTTGGCATCGGGATAAATTTATTATTTACGTCCTTGATGCCCACCACGTCGGCGTTTGTTATGTTTCGCAGGTTGGTTTCTTTTAGGCGTTTAAAGCGCACCCACGAATAATCAGGCACCGATATCTCCTCGATATCGATCGGAGAGTCTTGCTTATACAAAAACTGCTCGAGCAAATTTTCCATATCCGGACGCACGCTCATCGCGCTAAGGCGCTGAGCGACGAGTTTTGAGGGGCTCACGACGCTGTTTGCGCCGAGCTTTTTTAGGCGCTCGGTGTCGTCTTGGTTGTCGGAGTTCGTCATTATAAAATACGGCTTTTTGCGCCCGATCTCTTTTTCATATAGTCTCACTGTTGCGATGAGGGCGATGTTGTCGGCAATATTTGGACTTAGCGTGATCATGCCTTTTGCGCTTGAAAAATGCGTCTTTAAAAGTGCCGTTTGCGTGTGCGGCTGAGAGACGATATAGTATGGATACTTATATTTTTCCGCGATTTCCGGCAGATCCTCGCGCGGATCGATGACGATAAAAGGAATGTGATTTTCCCTAAATTCGCGGCTTAATTCCATTGTATATTGGTTGTGATAGCAGATGACAAAGTGGTTTTTTAGTCTTGCGATCTTGTATAGCATTCGTCTTTCCTTTATGATCGCTACGAGCGCGCCTTTTTTTAAAACTTCGAGCATCAAACCCGTAGAAAACGTAAAAACGGCAAAGCCTAGCAAAATAAAAGTGATAGTAAAAATCCGGCCGGCCGGAGAAATAGGCGCGACCTCGGTAAATCCGACGGTCGTAAAAGTCATACCGGCCTGATAAATCGCGTCTATCAGGCTAAAACCGTCGATCGTGACATAACCCATAGCTCCGATCATCATCATCAAAACGACTAAGATGAGCGGTAAGCGAAACGGGCGAAGTTGTTCGTAAAGTTCGGTATTGAGGTTGATTTGAGGTTTGGCAGAGCTTGACCAGTTGAGGAATTTTAAAATCTTTTTAAACAAAGACAACTCCTCAAATTTGCGGCAAATTTAGCGTGACTGTTTTCTCATGGTTCTTAGCGTAGAAGCAGCTACTTTGATCTTTCTCGTAGTGCCGTCCTCTAGCGTAACGCGGATGGTTCTTAGGTTTGGCAAAAACCTTCTTTTTGTTCTGTTTTTGGCATGGCTGACGTTGTTGCCTACCATCGGACCTTTGCCTGTTATTGCACATACTCTTGACATATTTGTTTCCTTAAAAATAAAAATTTCTGCTGATTTTATCTAAAAGAAACAAAATAAAAGCTTAAAGCTACTTTTACAAAAGCGTTAGATTTTAAACTGATTTTATGGATAAAAAAGCTAAAATATAGCAACTTAGACGCGGTTAAATTTTAAAAATTTACTAGTCGATTTTTAGCAAAATTTAAAATTTTAGGAAAGCTTTTATCCCCATTTATGAGACTAAGATTTAGAGATAACGTTGCGATATTTTACCCTCTTGGCTTTCTAGACGGAGATATCGACAAATACAGCATTGGCGATGCAAGCATAAGAAAATTACGCCAAAATGCGCCGCGCCATATCCTAATATCCCTAAAAAACGCCGTTTATTTCAACAAAATAGGCTTTAATCTCGTCCTAGAAATCGTCTCCAGGATAGCAAAGGAAAGCAACGCCGACGTAGGCTTTTGCGACTACAACGAGCTTAAATTTAAAGCGCTAAAAAGGATGTCAAAGGACGTTTTAAACGTGTCGTTTTTCGAAACCTCAAACGTTGCGCTCCTATTTTGGGGTACTTTTGAGCCGGATTTTGCAAACAGACGCATTATAGTATTTAACTCGGACGCCGAACAAAAACGCCAGATCGCCTTGAGACTTTCAGGGCGCGGGTATAAGCCCGTGATCGCAAAAGATATCAACGAATTTAAGAGTACTTATAAAGATTTTGAATACGCCGTTCATCTAACCGACATAAAATCCAGCAAAAAAGATATCAAAATCACGCTCAAAGAAAATGTCGTGATCTACGGCATAGACGGCTTTATCGACTCCTCTTTCTCGGAAAATTTCGACTATAAAGTTTTTCTAAATTCGCTCAAAGTCGGCTTTAAATTTTTTGTTTTTGATATGAGCAAATCAAGCTCTATCAACATCCACGGCGTGTCGTTTTTAGCCAAACTTATGATGGAGTGCGCCGAGTACGGAGCCACGATAGCTCTGTGCGGATTAAAAAAAGAAAGCATGTCAAAAGCACTGGTTTACGATTTGGAAGACTGTGGGATTTTACTTTACCGCTCGATAGAGGACTTTTTTAACGACGACGCAACGATAGAAGGCGGCGGCGCAACGGCTGAGGATAGACCCAAAAATATCACGAAAGAGCTTGTAGACGTCCTACCCAACCTGCTAAAAGTTATCATGGACACGCTGGCGTCTTTGTCAAATTTACCAGTCACCCGCACTGCTACGGAGATATCAAATTTTGGCTGCGACGAGGAGAAATTTTGCATGGGTTCGGTAGCGTTTTACGGCGACATGAATGCTAAATTTATCCTGTGTCTCGAAAAATACGCCGTTCATAGGATCTGCAAAATTTTACTCCAAGAAGGTAGCGGCGTGAGTATGACCGAGGCCTACGCAGACCTACTTAGCGTCATCTCCGACCGCATCGAGGCGTGGCTAAAAAACCAAAAGATAGAGGCAAATTTTACCTTGCCGCACGTTTTTGAAACCATCATAGACGAAGATAAAAAAAACAAAGGCGTCCTAGTGCGACTCGATATAGACGGCATGGACGCGATATTTTTTCTAAGTAAGTAAAGGACAATCAAATGTACGTAGCACCGAGTATTTTATCGGCTGATTTTGGAAATTTAAGAGCCGAGATCGAGGCCATCTGCGAGGCCGGAGCCGATCTCGTGCATGTTGACGTAATGGACGGGCATTTCGTGCCGAATTTAACCATCGGCCCCGTCGTAGTAAACGCCGTAGCAAAGGCGGCTACAAAGCCGCTGGATATACATCTGATGGTTCAAAACAACAACTTTTTTGCCGATCTTTTTTTGCCTCTAAAGCCTAAATTTTTAAGCTTTCACATCGAAGAAGAGAAGCATCCGCTACGCCTCATAGATCACATCCGTAGCCACGGCACGGGGCCTGCCATTGTACTAAACCCGCATACTCCGATCTCGGCGATCGAGCATATCGTAAACGAGGTCGATATGGTGCTGCTAATGAGCGTAAATCCAGGGTTCGGCGGTCAAAAATTTATCCCTTCGGTGCTCGAAAAAGCCCGCAGCTTACGCGAAATGATCGAACGCAAAAATGCTAAATGCATGATCGAAGTCGACGGCGGCGTGACAGGACTAAACGTCGCGCAGCTCGATGAAGCGGGCGTGGATATCGTCGTGGCGGGCAGTTATATATTTTCGTCAAATTCATACGAGCACTCGATCCGCTCGCTAAAGCTCGAGTTTTGAACCAAGATTTTGAAAATTTACTAGCCGTCATCACCAAGCGAAACGTACCCTACGCCGACTTCGTCGCCGCAACCAAGCAAATGGACGAATACGCCGAGCTTTTCGACGTTCGCGACGTGCAGATGTGGCGCGCACTGGGGCTTGACATAACCCGCACCGCAAAAAACCAAATCGAGCTCAAAACTCGCCGCAAAGAGATAAAAGATCAAATTTTTTGCGTCATAGATATAGAAACTAGCGGCGGCATAAATAGCGGTCAAATCATCGAAATCGGCGCGCTAAAGCTACAAAACGGCGAAATAATCAGTAAATTTGAAACATTCGTGTACGCGCCCTACGTCCCGGAAAATATCAGCGAACTAACGGGCATCACCGCAGAGCATCTAAAAAACGCACCCAGCCTAGCCTTCGTCATGGAGCAGTTTAAAGTCTTTTTAAGTCAGAGCGTTTTTGTGGCGCACAACGTTCGCTTTGACTACGGATTTATCAGCGCGACGCTGGAGGCGCTAGGATATGGCGAGCTACTAAATCGCAGGCTCTGCACGATCGACCTAGCCCGCCGCACTATCGCCTCGCCAAAATACGGCCTAGGCACGCTAAAAGAGATTTTAGGCATAAATAACACTCACCACAGGGCACTAAGCGACGCTATCGCGGCTGCTGAAATTTTTAAACACTCCCTGCAAAAGCTCCCAAACGAAGTGAAGACAACCGAGGATCTAATAGAATTTAGTAAATCAGCCAAGACGATGAAACGACTAAAAATCGCGACGAATGAAGCCGGCGAGCCGGTCAAATTTGACGACAATGAAAATTTAGGCGAAGCAAGCGAGTCTCAAATTTTAAACGTCGGCGGCAAAATACAAAAAGAAAAAGAGCCTAAACTCCCGATATTTGACGAGTAAATTTAACTAAATTTTGCCGTAGTTAAATTTGCTAAATTTGAAGGCCGATACAAACTTGCAAAAATATCCTCTATCTCTGCCACTCAAAAATCTTTCAAATTTAACAGAATAAAAAAGAATAAATTTACAAAAATAGCAGTCCAAGTCGGCACAAATTTGACCTACTCGCCGACTCGTTCGCCGTTTATTCGCACGATCCTAGCGGGGATACCTACGACCGTAGCGTTATCTGGCACGTCTTTTAGCACGACCGAGTTCGCGCCTATTTTTGCGTTTTCGCCGATTAGGATATTTCCGAGAACCTTTGCGCCGGCTGCTATCGTGACGCCGTTTTTTACGGTCGGGTGGCGCTTGCAGCACTCTTTGCCCGTGCCGCCCAAAGTTACTTGATGATAGATCAGCACGTCATCGCCCACCTCGGCCGTCTCGCCGATAACCACGCCCATGCCGTGATCGATAAAAAGCCGCCTGCCGATCTTAGCGCCCGGATGTATCTCGATACCCGTTAAAAAGCGCGACATCTGCGAGACGAAGCGCGCCGCAAATCGCCAATTTTTAACATGCAAAAAGTGCGCGAATCTATGAAAAAAGACGGCATGGATGCCAGGAGTGTTGACGAGGATCGCCCCGTAGCAGCACGAGGCTACCGACGGGTCCTTTTCGCGTACGGTCGCGACCAGCTCGTTTAGCTCAGCTATCAGTCCCAAATCACGCCTCGTAAAGCGGGGTACTAAGATACCTCTCGCCGTTATCGGGAGCTATGAAAAGCACCTTTTTGCCCTTACCTAGCCTCTTTGCGACCTTTACCGCAGCCGCTAGAGCCGCGCCGCCCGAGATACCTAGCAGGATACCTTCCTCTTTAGCCAGCTTTCTAGCCGTCTCAAAGGCCTCATCGTTATCCACGCGCTCAATCTCATCGATGCAAGCGGTATCAAGCGTAGCCGGGATAAAGCCCGCGCCGATGCCCTGGATCTTGTGCGGACCCGGTTTTTCGCCAGAGATCACAGCGGAGTCGTTTGGCTCGACAGCTACGATTTTAGTTTTATAGCCGTTTGCTTTTAGCGCTCTTGCCGTGCCGCTTAGCGTGCCGCCCGTTCCTACGCCCGCCACAAACGCGTCAAGCTCTTTAAAGTCGTCCATAATCTCTTTTGCTGTCGTTAGCTCGTGAGCCTGCGGGTTAAATTTATTTTCAAACTGACTTAACATCACGTAGCCCTTTTCGCGCACGAGCTCGTTCGCTTTTTCGATCGCGCCTTTCATGCCCTTTGCGCCCTCGGTTAGCACGAGCTCCGCACCGTAAGCCTTTTGTAGCTTGCGCCTTTCTATACTCATGGTCTCAGGCATCACTAGTACGACCTTGTATCCTAGCGCTGCGCCGACCATAGCCGCGCCTATGCCCGTATTGCCGCTAGTTGGCTCCACGATGACGTCGCCTTTTTTTAGCGCGCCCTCTTTTTGCATACCTAGGATCATATTTGCGGCGATTCTATCTTTTACCGAGCCGCCCGGGTTAAAAAACTCAAGCTTTGCGTAGATTTCAGCCATGCCCTCTTCGTGCACGCTGTTTATCCTTACGATCGGGGTTTTGCCGATGGTTTGAACGATGTTTTCGTATATCATTTAGACTCCCTTTGAAAAAACGCGTAATGATAACTTCTTTTTCTATAAATATAAATAAAAAAATAAATTTTCTTTTATATTTCAGCCTAAAATTTAGCTCGCATTCTCTATGATTTTTAGCGTTTTTAGGCTGTCTTCTATGCTAGCGCCCACGCTTTTCTTGCCGCCCAAAAGACGCACGAAGTCCTCTAGCTCGCTTGTTAGCGGATCGGTTCTTTTGACGAATATATTTTGCGTTTTATACGAGCTAGCGTCAAATTCGCTAAATTTAACGAGGCTTTGGTTTAGCAAATCAGCCTCGTAAACCGCCCCCTTGCACGCGACCTCGACCGTTCTTTTTCGTCTATGCGCTAGCCAGCTAGTGGCGATTAGAGCCGTTATCTCGCCCTCAAGCTCAAACGACAAAACTGCGTTGTCTTCAAATTTGGCGTGAATTTTGCGCGAGCTTTTTATATCCGCGCTTTTTATCTCTTTACCGCTTAAAAATCTAATGAGATCGATATCGTGCACGGCTAGATCGGCTAGTATGCCCACGTCCGCGATTCGCTGCGGAAATGGCGCGTTTCTAGTTATTTGTACGCTGTAAATTTCCTCGTTTGCTAGCTCTTTTTTTAGCGCTACGATCGCGGGGTTAAAGCGCTCGACGTGCCCGACGGCTACTTTTATATCTCTCCTTTGCGCTTCCTCTAGTAAAATTTGAGCGTCCGCGGCATTTGCGCAAACGGGCTTTTCGACGAGCAAATTTAGCCCTTTTTGCATGCATTTTAACGCTGCTTCTTTATGTAGCGAGGTTGGCGTGGCGATGATGGCAGCGTCTAGATTTTCGCTCTCTAGCATCTCATCAAGATCAGTATAAATTTTATGCGCGAAATTTTCCTTGCAAAACGGATCGCAAAGCGCGGCTATCTGCACGTCCGCGACGTTTTGCAGCGCGCGGTAGTGGTTTTTGCCCATGACGCCAAGACCTATCAGCGCAAATTTAAGCATTATTTATAACCTCGATGACGTAGTCTTGCTCCTCTTTGGTCACAAACGCGGACATCGGTAGCGCCATTATATCCTGAGCCACCGCCTCGCTCACGGCAAAATCCCCCCGCTTGTAGCCAAGATAGCTAAACACCTCTTGTAAATGCAGCGGCACGGGGTAATAAACGCCCGTCGGCACGCCTTTTTGCGCGCAGATTTCTAGCATTTTCGCTCTATCTTTTACGCGGATGCAGTACTGCGCCCACGCCGAGACGTTGCCCTCCGCGACGAAAGGCGCTACGACGCTCTTTAGCTCACTAGCATACCTCGCCGCGATCTCTTGGCGTTTTGCGATTTCGGCGTCAAGGTATTTTAGCTTGACGTTTAAAATGCCCGCCTGGATGGCGTCGAGTCTGCCGTTTATGCCGACATATTTGTGGATGTAGCGCTCGGACTGGCCGTGGTTTAGCAGGATGCGCATTTTTTCGTTTAAGGCGTCGTCGTTCGTAAATATCGCGCCTCCGTCGCCGTAGCAGCCAAGCGGCTTAGCCGGGAAAAACGAGGTCGTAGCGATGCGAGATAGATTGCAGGATTTTACGCCGTTTTGGCTCGCGCCAAAGCTTTGCGCGGCGTCTTCGATGACGACTAGATCGTGCTTTTGAGCGATAGCGTTTATCGCCGCCATATCCGCCGCCTGCCCAAAAAGCGACACCGGCACGATAGCCTTGGTCTTTGGCGTGATCTTTGCCTCGATCAAATTTGGATCGATGTTATACGTCCTCTCGTCGATATCGACGAACACGGGCTTTGCGCCTAAAAACGCTATCATCTCGGCCGTAGCGATAAAGGTAAAAGGCGTCGTGATGATCTCGTCGCCTGGCTTTATATCAAGCGCCATAAAGGCAAGTAGCAGCGCGTCCGTGCCGCTACTGCAAGCTATAGAGTGCTTTGCGCCGCTAAATTTAGCCAGATTTTCCTCCAGCTCGCCGACCTTGCCGCCGATATAGACCGAGCTATCTAGTACCTCTTTGATCTGCTCGTTGATTTCGTTTTTGTATCTTTGATACTGAGCTTGTAAATTTATAAAATTTATCTTCATCTTCGCTCCTATTTTATGGATTTTAGTATCTCTTCGCCTACTTCGTCAAGCCTCTTGCCGTTAAAGTGCGCCTTGCAAAACTCCACTATCTTACCGTGAAATTTGGCGTAAATTTCATTCATCTCTAGCTCGCGTCCGTACGCCTTGCAAATTTGCTCGCTATCTACGGCCTCTAGCCACTCGCGCGCCTCTTCGTAGCTTTCAAACTCGTACCCCAAAAAGCTCAAAATCCGCAAAGCGTAGCTATCTACGACCATTACCTCGCGCCCGCACGCATAGCAAAGCACTGCGTCGCAGGTCTCCGCGCCGATGCCTTTAATATCCAGCAGCCACTCGCGGCTCGCGTTTTCTTTGAAATTTTCAAAATCGCCGAATTTTTTAAAAATCGCCTCGCAAAGCGTTTTTAGGCGTTTTGCTTTGGTGTTGTAAAAGCCGCTAGGTTTTATTAGCAGGGCTAGCTCGGCCGCTGGCGTTTTTACTATGCCCTCAAGGCTCATCAAATTTGCGTTTTTTAGGTTATTTAGCGCCTTGTCCGCATTTTTCCAGTTGGTATTTTGTATCAAAACGGCGCCGACCACGACCTCAAAAGTGCCGGCGTTTGGCCACCAAAGAGGGCCGTCCGCGTCAGCCTTTACGCCAGCGTTTTTTAGCGCCAAAAAAAGCTGCGTGCTATCCATAGTTTTCCTTTTTTCTTTGTTTATTAGCAAATTTTATGCCCGACTCTTGCTTAAATTTATCATCCAAAACGCCGCCGCGCTTAAATTTGAGTAAAAGCCGTCGCTAGCCTTGCGCGGCTCAAATTTGCTCTCGTTTATGTAAATTTAACCGCTCGCTGCACCAAAGGCTCGCTAACTCCGTCTATCACGCGGGCCTTAAAGGCATCCGTGCAGCGTCCGCCGTCAAATTCAAACACGACCATTTGAAAGATTCGCCTGCATTTTTCATTTACCTTAAACGAGTGCTTAAGCCCCGTCAAAAAGCTCTTCACGGGTGCCTCCGCGTCCATGCCGATGACGCCGTCAAACGCCCCGCTAAGACCGACGTCACTCACGTATGCGGTGCCGCTAACTATTTGCAAATCATCGGTGCCCACGTGCGTGTGAGTGCCGGCTATCGCGCCTACTCGCCCGCAAAATAGCTTAAAAAAGGCATTTTTCTCACTCGTGGCCTCGGCGTGAAAGTCTATTAGGATATTTTCACTCTCGCACTCCTCTAGCGCACGCTCGGCCTCCAAAAAGGCGTTATTCGTATGCGGCAAGCCGTAGTGCCCCATCAAATTTACTACGCTTAGGCTCTTACCCTCTTTACTCAAATTTATCGCGCCGCACCCCGCAGTTCCAGCGAAGTGATTATACGGACGGATGATAGGCAGGGCGTCCATCAGCACAACTACGTCTTTTTTATCAAAGCTATGATTGCCGCCCGTGATCGCGTCAATGCCGCAGCCCAGCAGCTCGTGCGCGTTTGTTGTGGTTAGGCCAAAGCCTCCGCTTGCATTTTCGGCGTTTGCGACGATAAAGTCAAGCTCGAATTCTCGCTTAAATTTGGGCAAATTTTGTATAACCGCGCTTCGTCCAGCGCGTCCGACGATATCACCCACAAAGCCCACTCTAGTTAAATTTGCCATCAAATTTTATCTTTATAGCTTAGATAAAATTGCCTCGCCGTGCGTCCCGAGCGACTCGCGCGAAGCTGGGCGTATTGCTTAGCTAGCTCGTGAAGCATTGTTTTGTCGCCCACGAAATCTTTAAAATAAAAATCCACTATCTTTAGATAGTCCGTAAAGCTGCCCTGATAAAAGCTGAGCCAAAGCCCGAATCTATCGCTAAGCGCGATCTTTTCCTCGATCGCGTCGCTATAGTGCAGCTCCGTCTCGCCGACCTTCGCGCCCTCGTTGTCGCTTTTTAGTTCGCTGATCAGGTGGCGGCGGTTTGATGTGGCGTAGACAAGCACGTTTTTAGGCGCTTTTTCGATCGAGCCCTCAAGCACGGGTTTTAAAAATTTATAGCTCATGTCTCCCGCCTCAAAGCTAAGATCATCGCAAAAAATGATAAATTTAAAGCTGCTATCCCTGATCTCGTAAATGATCTCGGGGATCATCTCCAGCTCGTCGTTTTTTAGCTCTATAAGCCGCAAGCCTTCTGGGTAAAATTTAGTAAAAACGGCCTTAACCAGGCTACTTTTACCGCAACCTCGCGCACCCCAAAGTATCGCGTGATTTGCGCCCTTGCCTTCTAAAAAATTTCGCGTATTTTCTACGAGCTCTTCTTTTTGCTTTTCGATCCCGATAAGCACCTCAAGCTGCGTAAAATCAACGTCTATCACGCCTTTTAATGCTCCAAATTTGCGCCGATAAATCGCTGCGGCAGTCGTGTTCCAGTCTATCATTTTTCCGCTCGTCCTTTATTTAGTTTTCTAAGGTAGATCAATATCTCCTCTATCACGTCGTCATCGTCTTTGCTCTTTGATTTTAGCCTGGTTTGCTCGCCGTTTTGCGCGGTTAGTACGATATTTTGCTCGGCGTTTGAGATGGCTTTAAAGCCCGCTTTTATCGCTAGAATTTTAATTATAATAAGGCTTAAAAACTGCTTGGTGTAGATGTCTGGCTTGCCAAATCTATCCTCTATCTCGCCTTCTATCTCGTAAACCTCGGCTACCTCCTTGCACTTGCTAAGCCGCCTATATAGCTCCAGACGCAGCCTATCCTCGCCGATAAACTCCGAGTTTAAAAACGCGTTAATGCTAAGCTTCAGATCGATTTTCGCGCTTTCAAAGCTCTCTTTATTTAGCAGTTTATTTATCTCTTCTTCGAGCATTTTGATGTAGAGCGAATAGCCGATCGCCTCGATATGGCCGCTTTGAGCTTCGCCCACTAGGTTGCCGCCGCCTCTGATTTCTAGATCGTGATAAGCTAGCACGCTGCCAGAGCCCAAAAACGAGTTACTCTCAAGCGCGACTAGGCGTTTTAGAGCGTCTGCGCTTAGGGCGTTTTTATCCTCGACAAGGAAGTAGCAATACGCCTGCTTGTCGCTCCTGCCGACGCGTCCGCGTAGCTGAT